>JAHADO010000362.1 GCA_018375265.1 Campylobacter concisus
CCTTAGCTCTCTTGCTCTTTCTCTAGCGTTACCTATCTCAAGTTCAGCTTTTTGCTCTGGTGTTAAATTTGCAATTTTTTCTAGCTCAGCCTTGCGCTCGGTCCAAATTTTAGCCTCTGCATCATCTTCTGTCTTTCTAAATTTGATAGCCACATCGCTTATGTTGTTTGAGTAGATATCATCGCTATTTAAATTTACATCAAACACTCCTAGAAGCTGACCTGGTCCAAACATCGCCTTATATAGATCCACTACACCCCAGCCCCAGCGCTCATCAGGCACTCCAAGCGCAGCACTAAAGCCTGAAATTTTTCTAGTATCAGCTGGCTCTTTGAAGTCATCATGAATTTGCCTTGCAGTAGTTAGTAGCACCTCTCTTATCTGAGCGTTATTCATATATGGGTATCTTTGCATGATGACACCAAGTGCGCCAGTGACGTGTGGAGCTGCCATTGATGTGCCGCCTTTTGTGCCGTAGTCTGCCTTGCCAGTTGTTAGATCAACGACGGTTGAGTATATAGGTTTTGCAGGTGCTGCCACGCTCCACCATTTTGAGTGACCAGGTGTGTTGTAGCGCTGCGTGTCGCCCTCTAGCTGACCAGTGACGTTTAGCCAGTACTTCTCAGCATCAGGTCTAAAGTATGGAAGCATCGCTCTTGTATATGACTCTTTCATCCCGTCTCTATTGCCAGCTGTAAAAATTTGGATGACGCCATATCTTGTAGCGACCTCATAGGCTGCATCTAAGAAATTTTTGCCATTTACTACAAATGGATAGTAGCTTTTATATGCAGCATCAAGATCTTTGATATCTAGGTTATTGCCGCCATCATACCCAGTAGCACCTTCGTAGGCTTTGTAAAATTTACGGTTTGAGCCCCAGCTGTTATTTATCGCTCTAGCTCCACTCTTTGCTAGTCCTTCGTAAGAATTTAAAAAGAAGTTGTAGTCTTGATTTGGACCATATGTCATGCCGTCAGTACCGCCAGTATTGCCCATTATAAGCCTTGCGTCAAATGCTACGCCGTGCATGCCCACACCATCTCTTGACGCAGCTATCGTGCCAGCTACGTGAGTGCCGTGAGAGTCATTTACTCCAGCTATCCAGTCACCATCTATGCTAAATTCTTCACCTTTTTTAAAGTCACCAAAGTCTTTTTTGTTTTTTTCTTCACTACCTTTTTTAAGAAGAGGTGAGTTGCCATACTCGGTATCTGGGTATCTTTGACCATCTTTGTAGTAGCTACCAGAAACCTTTAGCGCGCTTACTCTACCATCACTAAATTCTGGATGGCTAAGTAGCACACCAGAGTCCATAACGCCAAGCGTTACGCCTTTGCCAGTTGCTCCAAGAGCATATGCAACGGCTGCGTTCATGCTCACTAAACCCCAGTCGGCCTTGTACTCATCGCTCTGCCAGCTTTTTATATCGCCAAATTTACCTCTGTTTTGCTCACTAGCACTTAGCTGATTAGCAAGCAAAAGAGTGCAGCAAGCAACACTTAAAAGGATGCACTTTTTGCTTGAAACGGATCTTTTCATATCTCGTCCTTTACATAAAATTTAAATCAATTCTAAAATTCTTAAAATAAATTATTAATTAAAATAATAATAATTTAATGAAAAATCGTAGGCTAAATTTACGAAAATATACGTTATTTACGCTAGTTTTACATTTAACAAGATATTTTATAAAAGACTTAATCTAAAATTAGTTATTTAAATATAATTTTTTTTATCTCTATTTTTAAAACTATTATTTATATATTTTTTAAAGGATTATTATTTTTCATTAAATTTACAGGACTAAAATTTCGCAAATTTATTCAAGGATGAGGTA
>JAHADO010000363.1 GCA_018375265.1 Campylobacter concisus
AAGTGCCAAACAATGTTGTAACTGGCGATAAGATGACACTAGAGGTTACAAGTGATGGCGTGACTACAACTAAAGAATTTACTATCACAAAAAATGGAACCAATATAACTCTAACAGGTGCTAATGGCGAAACTATAGTTGCTGATGCTAGCAATAAAGTAACAATCCCTGGTGTAGAGATCAAAGAAGATAAGCAAGCAGACGCAAAAGCTACATTTACAGATAGCAAGGGCTTTGCAAACAACGAGGTAGTAAACGAGGCTACACTTGAGGCACTTCATGATGATATGAGTATCACATTTGCAGAAGATACAAATTTTGATGGAATTTTAAATCACGGCGAAGCAATAAGTGACGGAGATGTAAATTCTACAAAAGCTACTATCAAACTACCAAGCAACGTTGTTGATGGTGACATACTAAAAGTTAGCGTAGATGGCCAACCTGAGGTAGCGTATACTATCAATAAAGACACTAGTGGCAACATCACAATAAACGGACTAACTGTTGTTGGTAATAAAGCTGTTGAGTATCCACTAAATCTTACAGAAGATCATACTACAACTATAAAAGCGACAGTTTCAGATAAAACTGGTGTTGATAAAGTTGGCACAGTAAGTGACATCTTACTTGACGCACAAGGTGGCGGAGCTGGTACTGCGCTAAGAGTGCTAATCGATGAGGATAAAGACAGAAACGGCAAGCTAAGTAGAGATGAGGCAAATTCTGACGGCAATATCAATGTAACTTCAGCAACTGTAACTCTACCAAGCAGCCTAAACGCTGGTGAAAATTTTGTAATAACAGTAAATGGCACACCAACTACATATAAAGTCTCAACTAAAACTGGTAGCGTTTTAACTATAGAAGATGCAAGTGGAAATAGCGTGACTCTACAACCAGGAAACGTACTAAAAATTCCTAATATCCCAATAAGTGTTGGCAACCCAGCTAAGGTAGAATTTGCATCTGCTAACAGCGGTTCAAAAGCAGCAGAGGCTGAGCTAGAAGCTATAAAAGGCAACGAAGTAAAAGTATCTTTTGACGAAGATAACGCTAGTAGAGATGGCGGTCTAAGCAGAAATGAGGCCGTTTCAGATTTGGCCCTAAAACAAACAACAATGAGTGTTAAGATCCCTTACAATGTTATTGATGGAGATAAGGTAGCAGTAGTTGCAACTGATACAGTAACCGGAAATAAGATAGAAAAAACTTATGTTATCAGTAAAGATGCTAGCGGTAGAATATTTGCAACAGACGAAAATGGTGTAATTGCTGAGGCTGAAAACAATACTATTAAGGTTAAAAACGTACCTATGTCACCAGGCGGCACGACTGAGGCAAAAGCTACACTTACAAGTAAAGATGGCGAAGTTGCAGAAGATAGTGGTCAGTTAAAGCTAGCTAAGCTAAGCGCGGCAGGTCTAAACGTATCTTATCTTTCTGATACAAATGATGACGGTAAGATCGATAGAAGCGAAGCTGATAGTCAAACAACAAAAGTTGCCGTTACGCTTCCAGGTAGCGTCATAACAAGTGATAGCCTAAAAGTGACTATTGATAATCCAGATGGTACACAAGATGTGAAAACCTATAGTATCGAAAAGAGCATAACTGGCGTAGTAACTCTAACAGATACAGTAACTCACGCTCAAACTGTGCTTGATGGCAGTACGCTAGTGCTTGATAACGTAGCGATCGCAGCTGGCACACCATCAAGGGTAACTGCAGAGCTTAGCGATCAAACAGGAGAGCGCGTAGAAGCATCTGATGAAGCACAAATTAGCACAAATGGTATAAGAGGTGTTTGGTTTAGAG
>JAHADO010000364.1 GCA_018375265.1 Campylobacter concisus
CTTCAACAGAAGCTAGTATCGGTAATCGCTATCAGTCAGGTCACGAAGATGAGATCATGGCACAAGAGGTTTCTCACATTGTAACTGTTCCAGTAGATCCACAAAGTGGTCAACCATCAGGACAAAGAGTACATAAGCCATTTAGCTTTACAACATCTTTAAACAAAGCTGTTCCACTTCTTTACAACGCATTAACTCAAGGCGAGAGACTTCCAGAGGTTGAGATCTACTGGTATAGAACATCAACTAGCGGTGGCGCTGAGCACTTCTTTACTACAAAACTAGAAGACGCAACTATAACAGATATCACTCTAGTAAGCCCAAATGCTCAAGACAAGCTAAACAGCGACAAAACTGAGCTTTTCAAAGTTTCGATGAACTATAGAAAGATAGTTTGGGAGCACGTAGCTGCAGGCACAAGCGGAAGCGATGACTGGAGAGAAGCTACTAAAAAAGCTTAAAAAATAACCTAGGGATCCTCCCTAGGGATATCAATCTTCTCGTTGGAAGGACACAAATGAGCCCTTTTTATCATTATCTTTTAAAACACCATGATATGTGAAATGCGATATGAAACACTTAGCTATGATCATATTTCTCATAACATCTTTATATTCACACGAAGCAAATTGCACGGATATGTTTGGACTCATTTTTAATAAAAATTTAAGTGACGCTGAAACAGCTAAGTACATCAAATATTACATAGATGATCTTGGATGTGATGCTAATATGACTATTGAAATTCCAGATCTTTCAATAAGACCAAATTTGTTAGAGTATGCTTATGATACAAATAAAACAAAAACTTTTGATACTCTTTTGGCAAAAGGTACAGCCGCTAATGCAAGCTTAGCAACGTCTATAGGTATGAGCTTTGCATTTTTCTTTAGAGAAAATAGTGTCGGTATAGACAACAAAAAAGTAAGCCCTGAGCTACTAGAATTTATAAAAACTCAAAAATATAAAGAATTTAAAGAAAAAAAATTTAAATTAATCAAAAAACTATTAGAACACGGACAAGATCCAAAAGATTATAAAGTTTTAAAGATTATTCTGAAAATTATAAATGATGAGAAAGATTTAGAGAATTTATTAAAAGATGGAGCTAAAAAGGAATTAGCACAATGAAGCAATTAGCAATAATCATATTTTTCATAACATCTTTATATTCACACGAAGCAAACTGTACGGATATGTTTGGGCTCATTTATAATAAAAATTTAAGCGATGTTGAAACGGCTAAGTATATAAAATATTACATAGATGATCTTGGATGCGATGCAAATGCTGGTATAAATTTACCAAATTTAACGATGAAAGCTAGCTTATTAGAATTTGCTTATAGTGCAAATAAACTAAAAAGCATTGACAAACTTTTAGAAAAAGGCGCAGTACCTAATGCGTGGCTGGCTGGCTCAATAGGATTAGATTTTTTACTTTTTTTTGAAGAAAATGGTGTTAAGCTAGAAGGGCAGTCATCAAGTCCTGAACTACTAGAATTTATAAAAACTCAAAAATATAAAGAATTCAAAGAAGAGAAATTTAAGCTAATCAAAAAACTATTAGACCATGGGCAAGATCCAAAAGGCTATATCCTTTTGCAGAAAGTATTAACGCTTGTAAATGACGAAAAAGATTTAGAAAACCTATTAAATAATGGAACAAAAAAGGAATTAGCACAATGAAACAATTAGCAATAATCATATTTTTCATAACATCTTTATATTCACATGAAGCAAATTGTTTAAATATGTTTGCTATGATTTTTGATAAAAATACGACTGATGAAAATGCTGCTAAATGTATAGA
>JAHADO010000365.1 GCA_018375265.1 Campylobacter concisus
TTACTTCCACCGCCTTGGATCAAATTTCCAAGTATAGATCCATTTTCCATCGGCTGGAGGATGGGCGCTGGTGAGGATTATAAGTTTAAATTTAACGACTGGCTTAAAACGCTAAGCCAAGATGAACGTAGCGAGTATCAGCAGCTCTTTGCTGAGCCTGCGACGTGGCGTGGCTACTGGGATGAGAGACTAGGCTCTGATGAAAGCACGCTTTTTATCAAGGATGACTTTGTCATAGACCTTTGGGAGCGTGAGCCTAGATATGAGTTAAAGTGGCTAAAAAAGCGCTACAACGCTGGCAAGGTGGATAAATTTTTACTATTTTGGGGTCATCAAAAAAGCGCAAATTTAAGTGCCAGCTGCCTAAGTCAGTGGTACGGCTCTAGTTTTTGGGAAGATGAGAGTAGATACATTTGCGCCGAGCAATATATGATGGCGAAAAAGGCTCAGTGTTTTGGCGATAAAGAGGCTTTGGAGCAAATTTTATCCGCCAAAGATCCAGCTCATATAAAGGCGCTTGGCAGGCAGGTGCGTGGCTTTGACGTTAAGGTCTGGGACGAGGTCAAATTTTGCGTCGTGCTAAATGCGAGCTATCTAAAATTTAGCCAAAATGCCCATTTGCGCGACTTTTTGCTCCAAACTGGGAGCAAAATTTTAGTCGAGGCAAGCCCAGTTGATAAAATTTGGGGCATAGGCTTGGCCGCAAGCGATGAAAATGTGCAAAATCCTATGAAGTGGCGAGGGCAAAATTTGCTTGGCTTTGCGCTGATGAGGGCGAGGGACGAGATAGCAAAGGTCTATAAAAATGTCCATTTATGTGACGCAAGAGAGCTAAATTTGGATCATTTATAAAGTATGTTTAAGATAAAATGCGGTGTAAATTTGGAGCAAAAATGACAAAACAAGAGTATGAAAAAGCGGTAGATACGCTAAATGCGTGGGCAAAGGCCTACTACGACGAGGACGAGCCACTTGCAAGCGACGAGGAGTATGACGCGCTATATCATGCGGTTTTAGCCTTCGAGCAGGCAAATCCAAGTGAAATTTCGCTATTTTCGCCGACTAAACGAGTGGGCGGAGGTGTAAAAGAGGGCTTTAGCAAGGCAAGCCACATAAAGCGCATGTGGAGCATGGAGGATATCTTTAGCCTTGGCGAGCTTGATGCGTGGCTAAAGCGTGGCGATAAAGAGAACTTAACCTTTGTTGCTGAGCCAAAATTTGACGGAGCGAGCCTAAATTTACTCTACGAAAATGGCGTTTTAGTTAGGGCGATAACCAGAGGCGACGGCGTTACAGGCGAGGACGTGACGCAAAATGCAAGGACGATAAATTCTGTTTTAAAGAGCATTAGCTACAAAGGGCTCATTGAAATCCGTGGCGAAGTCGTCATAAGAAAAGATGACTTTGAACTATTAAACGCAGAGCGCGCAAAAAATGGCGAGGCGCCACTTTCAAACCCTAGAAATGCAGCAGCTGGCAGTCTTAGACAGCTTGATAGCGCGGTAACTGCAAAAAGAAAGCTACTTTTCATACCTTGGGGCGTGGGCGAGCAGAGCCTTGGTCTAAAAGATCACAGCGAGGTGATGAAATTTGTGCGAGATCTTGGCTTTGAGAGGGATGAATTTTTCAAAATTTTAAAAAAAGATGAGCTTGAGGCCGCATATAACGAGCTCTTGGCAAATCGCGACTCAAAGAGCGTGATGATGGATGGCATGGTGATACGAGTAAATGACCTTGCTCGCTGTGAGCAGCTGGGCTACACGGTCAAATTTCCAAAATTTATGGTGGCGTTTAAATTCCCAGCCATTGAAA
>JAHADO010000366.1 GCA_018375265.1 Campylobacter concisus
TGCATGAACGTAGCCAACGGTCGCGACGGCTGTTTTTTTGTTTTTGGCAAATTTATTTGCAGCGATTATGATGTGTGAAGCGGCAAGCAGGGCGTCACTACGCATATTCATAGGAGTTGCGCCGCTGTGATCAGCCTTGCCCTGTATTGTGATCTCAAATCTAATTGGAGCTGCGATACCACTTACCACGCCAACGCTTATAGCGCTTCGCTCTAAAACTGGGCCTTGCTCGATGTGAAGCTCGAGGTAGGCGTGTAGGGAGTTTTCTTTTAGGATGGCATCATCTAAATTTTGTGGCTTAAACCCAGCCGCACTCATCGCCTCAAAAAGTGAAATTTCATCTTCGTCTTTTAGCTCGTGAAGTCTTTGCTGGCTTAGTTTGCCGCTTATTATCTTGCTGCCGATAGTGGCTGTCTTAAAGCGGCTTGACTCCTCACAGCAGAAATTTATGAGCCAAAGTGGGCGCTTTAGCTTGATGCCGGCCTCTTTTATAGAGCTTAGCGCCTCAAGTCCAGCCATAACGCCAAGTGTGCCGTCATAAAAGCCGCCATTTGGCACGCTATCTATGTGAGAGCCCACGCAAACTGGCTTCGCATCCGCTTCGCAGCCCTCATCATAGATGGCGTAGATGTTGCCGACATTGTCAATTTTAAGTTTAAAGCCATTTTTTTCTATCAAATTTATAAGAAATTTTCTTGCTTCAAGGTCCTCTTTGCTAAAGGCTAGCCTTGTTAGCCCGCCACCTTTTAGCGCTCCAAACTCGCTTATAGCGTTAAAATTTCTCTCAAATCTTTTAGCGTCTATCATCATAAATCCTTAAAATATAAAGCCAATCTTAAAAAGATTTATTACTTTAAGCATTTTACATTTTGTTTTATGATTTGAAGCTGAAAAAATGTGAGTTTTTAAATTTTATAAAGCTGAGTCTTGAGATCTTTGATGATAAATAGCAGTTTTTCTAAAATTTCTATCTTATTTGGGTTGTCAGAGCCTTTTAAAATTTGCTGTTCGTTCTCATAAAAGGCGATTTGCATATTTAAAATAGCCTTTTGCAAAGTGGTTGCATCGGTGATCTCATGGATCTTTTCGTCCATTAAAATTTCTCTAACCATCTCCTCGTCGCTCACGTCGTATCTATAAAGGATGGCGTTTAGATACTCAGGATGCTTTATAAAGTATCTAGCTCCAAGCTTTGAGAGTATCTCATCTCTGTAGTTTGGGTTATTTAGCATAGTTTTAAAAAGTGCAAACTCAAGCGGGTCTTTGTTCATCACAGCTGGCACCTCATCTACCATGACAGAGTTGCTAAATTCATCTTTATCTTTTTTTCTAAATTCTCTTTTAAATTTAGCTTCATTTTTTGGCTTCTGCTTTAGCCCAAACCTATCTGCCACGCTTTGTGGAGTGAGGTTAAATCTTGCCGCTACTTCTGTCACATACGAGCTTGCTATCTCCTCTCCAAGCTCGTCCATATAGGCTTTTATCTCGCTTAGGCAGTTATCTCTTTGCATTGAGCGGGTTATGTCATACTTTTGCATGATCTTTTCTATATAAAATTTCACCGCATCCTCGCCAGAGCCAAAGAGCTCATTAAGCTCCTTTATCTTGCCTGCAAAGACCATATCAGCAGGATCTGCGCCATTACTTATGATGACTACTATTGTATCTATCTTATTTATGCTTAGCAGGTGAGCTGACTTTATGGCTGCATTTATGCCAGCGCCATCTCCGTCAAAGCATAGCACTACGCTTATCTCGCCCCTTTTTAAAAGCGGCAAGTGGCTTGTAGTAAGTG
>JAHADO010000367.1 GCA_018375265.1 Campylobacter concisus
AAGAGATAAATGCGCTAAATGATGGCTTTGAGACGCAAAAGAGCGTTATGGAGGATGAGCTTTCTAAAAAGGCAAATAAGATAATCGACTTGCAGGAGGCTCTTGAGTCAAACAAGACTGCACTAAAAGATAGAATTTACGAGCTTGAAGAGATCAAGAAAAACTTAAACTCAAAAGATCTAATGGCACAAAGCTATAATGGCAAAAATTTAGAGCTAAATGCCTCGCTTGCGGCACTTCATAAGAGTTTTGATGATCTAAAGCAAAAGAGTTTAAAAAGCGAGCAAGAGAACAAGCTTGCAAATGAAAATATAAGCTCGCTTAAAAAAGAACTTGAGAGGGCAAATGCTCTAAATAAAAAGCTTGAAAAGCAAAATTTAGACGCAAACTCAACTCTAAATGAGCTAAGTAAAAAGCTAAGTTTAAGCGAAGAGAGCCTCAAAAAGAGCCAAGAAGAGCTAAAAGCACTCGATACAAAGACAACTAAATTTATAAAAACGCTATTTGATCAAAACCAAACCATCTCTTTGCAGTCACAAAAACTTGGCTCAAACGAGGGTGAGCTAAAGAATTTAAGCGCAAAGCTTGATCTAAAAGATGCGAAGATAAAAGAGCTTGAAGAAAATGTCACAAAGACAAGCCAGATGCTCCTCTCTAAGCAAAACGAGCTAGAAACTCAAAAAAGAACGCTAAAGATCGATATGCAAAACTATGAAATTTTGCGCCAGCAGATAAATATGCTACAAAAAAAGATAGTTGATACCTCAGTCTTTTTAACTGACAACAACAAAAGTGGCGGCAAAAATTTACTAAGCTTGCAAAATGAGCTAGAAAATGCAAAGCAAAAGCTAAACGAGAGCAACAAGACGATCGAACGGCTAAATTCAAAGATAAGTGAGCTAAGCTCGAGCGGCCATAAAGGCGGAGCTGTAAATGCCCAGATCATCGAGCTTCAAAAGGATATCGAGCAAAATTTAAACAGGCAAGATGAGCTTGAAAATGAAAATGTAAATTTAAAAAATATCTTACAGGCTACGACAAAGCCAGAAACGCCAACAAAGCTAGTCCTCATCTCTAGCATCGAGTGCGACGATATGGACGCAAAGGACAAGGTTAGCATAATGTGCAAAAACAGAGTGAGTGAGTTTTTGCAGAGATTTAACTCAAACTACATGTATGAGATCATCCCGATCGTGGATAAGAAAAATTTTGTCATCCCATCAAATGTCGCTCAAAATATCAAAAAAGATGACCTTGGCAAGCTAAATAACTACGTAAATTACGGCGTTGGCAAAGAGCGTGCAAAGGCGGCTGCTGAGCTTATAAAAGAGGAATTTGGTGACTTTGCAAGGATCAGCTTTAGCTCTGAAGTGATCGTAAAAGATGTGACGCGCGGCTTTATTATCAAGGTTTATAGATGATCTTAGCCCAGCTTGAAAATGGCTATCGCTACAACAGCGATACGCTCGTTCTTTATGATTTTATTTGCGCGAGCTTTGGCGAAATTTCTGGCAGAGTTTTGGATGTTGGAGCAGGGTGCGGGATACTTGGACTTTTGCTTAAGCGTGATTTTAAAAAGATAGATCTAAGCATGCTTGATCTTTTGGAGCTAAATAGCGAAATTTCAAGCTTTAACGCAAAGAGTAACTGCTTAGAGGCTAGAGCTATAACGGCTGATTTTGCAAATTTTAAAGATAGTGAGAAATTCGATCTAATCATCTCAAATCCGCCTTTTTATCATGACGGTGTTACAAAAAGCCAAAATGAGCACATAAAAGTTAGCAGATA
>JAHADO010000368.1 GCA_018375265.1 Campylobacter concisus
CTACCTGAAATTTGAACGTAAATTTTACCCTCAGGCGAGCGGTAAAACTCGCTATTATCAATGTTTGCAAAGCCTCTTTGATACTCGCCCTCATGCCATAGATAAAGCATCGCCAAAACAAAAAATAGCGTCAAGATGACAAAAAGACAAAGTATCTTAGTCGCAATTTTTCTCATTATCTATAATCATCCACCCTTTTTTTAAGCTCGCTGTTTTGCTTTTTATTTTTAAAAATAGCGCCAACCACCGAGACTATAAATGCAATGGCTAAAAATATCCAGTAGGCATATTTTTGCGAGTAATCATCAAAGTCGCTTATCGCATCGATCACCACCTCGCCCTCAGCTGGCGTCATAGCGCCTTGATCTACCATTTTTACTATCTCATCAAGTTTTAAATTCTCAACATTTGAGTCATAAGGACGAGTGAGAATTTCAACCACGCCAAGGTCGTTTATATCATAAACACTGCTATTAAAACGCCAGCCGTAGCCGACGTTATCAAAATAATAGGTCTTATCTCCGTTTGCATAAACCGCTCCGTAGCCATCGTTTCTTACAAGCCCTATCTTTCGCCACTGCTCTTTTGTATCAAGCCTTACGATACATGTGTGGCGTGAGCTTAGGCCGTGGCTAATTTTTGTGTTGTGCCAAATTTCATAGGTTTTTAAAAAATATGTCTTGCCATCGCTTATCACCACGTCGCCATATAGCGGCGTTATCTCGCCTTTAAACGGATCGTCGCCATCTCTTACAAACTCGCCCTCATCTATGCTGTTATACCACTGCCACTTTCGCTCCCAGTGATAGATACCGCCTTTGCCGCGAAAAAGAGCGTGATAGGTATGCTTATCTTCTAGGTTAAAAAGTGGCTCGTATGGGGCAAATTTGGGGTCAAATTCATGATCATTTGCATAGACCATGCCAGAATTTGGCTCATAAAGATAGTGAATGCGCCATATCTCGCCAATATCACGCATTTGCGGGCTAAATTTGATCCCTAGCTTTGTGCTATCATAATAGACATTTTCCCCATCAGTCGTAAAATGCAAGCTCTTTCTGCCAGATACCTGCTCGATATATCGCATCTTGCTGGCATTTGCGCCCTCTAGCTCTTTGCCCTCATGATAGACCTTCACGCCGTCACTTGCGTAGCCAAAGCCCAAGATCGCTGCTAAATTTACGTTATCAACCTGCCTAAATTTATAGATATGAGTTTGCGCTTTTGGGGTTTTAAACATTTTATGTGAGAGGATGTCCCAAAACTCTTTAAGTGCAGATATTTCGAGGTTTGTCTCGCTTTCGCTATCGCAAAAGTATGTCACCTTGCCGTCACCAAAGTAGCCATTGCCAAGCGCTCTAACGCCATTTGGATCAAGCCCGCTCATCACGAGATTACCGCAATACACCGCCTTATCGCTAGCGCCAACGTTTCTGTTGTCGTATTTGCCAGTGTCAATGTATCTAAATTTACTGGCTTTCACGCCTATTAACTCAAATTTACCGCCACTTGGCACCAAGGCATAGACCTTGTCATCTTTGACGTAAAAAAAGCTATTATTTAGCTCTTTACTATCGCCAATGTCGTCATCTAAAACAGAAACTAACCCAAAGATAAAAAAGTAGGTAGCAAAAAATATCACAACAATGGCGATTATTACTGAGATTAGCGGATGTTTTTTTAGCATTTTAGCCTCGTTTCAAATAAATTTAGCGACCTTATCATGGCGCAAAAACCTTTCATAAATTTAAATTTAAAAGTTCTATCCAAATATAAAATATCTAAAAA
>JAHADO010000369.1 GCA_018375265.1 Campylobacter concisus
AAATTCAACCTCGTCGTGGTGGATATGACTAAATCCACGCTTGTTTGCAGCCTCAACTATCGCTTCAGCCACAGGGTGGAAGTAGTGCTCCTCGGCACTTGCGGTTAAATTTAAGATATCAGCCTCTGAAAATCCATCTTTAAAAGAGTAAATTTCAACCACGCTTAGGCGTCCGTGAGTTAGAGTGCCGGTTTTGTCAAAGACAAAGGTATCAACTGAGCTTAGAGCCTCGATCGCCTTTGCGCCTTTTATGAGGATGCCGTTTCTGCCAGCTTTTGAGATGCTTGACTTAAACGCAACTGGTGTAGCAAGCTTAAGCGCGCAAGAGTAGTCAGCTTGAAGCACGCTTGCAACGCTGTTCATATTTTTGTTTATAACATACGAAAGCCCAGCAAGAGAGAGTGTGACTGGCACTAGCTTATCAGCTAGTTTTAGAGCTTTTACGCCGATGGCTGATTTTTCATTAAGTGAAGTTTGGATGTACTCTTTGATCCTTGCGGTTGCGGTGTCGCTACCTACGTTTTCAGCCCAAATTTTGATCCTGCCTTCATCGACAACAGTGCCGCTTATGACGCGGTCGCCTCTAGCTTTTGCTACGGGTTCTGCTTCTCCAGTCATTGAGACTTGATTGACATCAGCATTGCCCTCGACGATGTAGCCATCAACGCCTATCGTCTCGCCAGCTCCGACTACTACGATGTCGCCTTTTTTTAAATTTTCGGTTTTTACCTTTTCAAGCGTCTTTTCACCGTTTAAATTTCGCTCTACCCAGACCTCTTCGATGTTTGGTTTGGCGAGCTCTTTGATAAGATCATCACTTCTGTGGCTAGCACTTTCTTCCATGTATTCGCCGATATTTATCATCAAATTTGTGCTATTTGCAGCCAAATGATCGCCCATTGCAAGGCTTGTGCCAATAGCAGTTGCCTCAAGCACTTTTGAGGTGATGCCATCGTACCTTAGCTCTTTTGCACCTTCTATTAAATTTGGAGCTGTTGCGTAAAGAGTTACGGCTGATTTTAGAGTTTTGTTACTCATAAACGGCGTTACACCAAGTGCAGCAGCAGCTTTGTAGATATTTGCTTTGATAGGCAGGCTCTCATCTTTTGGCTTAGTTGGAAAATCATAGCTTTTTATAAAATCTAAAATTTTCTCATAGCTCTTATCAAACTCGACGACGATGCTTTTTGCGTATTTATTTACACGCACGCTTCTTGCATCGGTTCGCTCTGAGATCGCAGCCTCGATAGCGCTGACATCGCTTCTGGCATTTAGGCTCTCGCAAATAAACCTCGCTCTGTTTTTGCTCTTATGAGCTAGAGTGACCTTATTTTTGTGAGTCAAGTTCAGCTTTGACATCTTCAAAACGCTCTTTTAGTTCTTCTATGCCAGCGTTTATTAGCTCGCCACCTTTGATGATCGCTTTAAATACGCACTCTTGTGCTTTTGGATTAGTTAGCACATAAGCTGCTATGCCACCTAAAAGTAGGCCTTTTACAAAGCCAGCTGCGTTAAAATTTTCAGGTACAAATGGTAAATTTTGAGCTGCATTGTTTATTGCATTATCAACTGCACTTGGCTGAGTTGCTGCTGCGTTATTTGCTGCTACTTCGTTTGCGTTTTCTTCATTGATATAAGGGTTATTCATTATTTACTCTCCAATTTTATTAGTTCTTCAGCTATCAAAAGACCGCCTATGCCAGCTGCTGTGAAAGCTGCTGCGTTTAGATATTTTTTTTGCGCTATCAAATTTGAAGCGTGAATGCCAACAGCACCTACAAAACC
>JAHADO010000370.1 GCA_018375265.1 Campylobacter concisus
TTTATAAATAACTCTATTTAGATATAGCCCTTCAGCTGGTGCTGGTATGCGAGTTAGAGCAGGACGTCCATTTAGCGAAGCTTTGATGAGTTCGCTGCCGTCTTTTCGCTTTAGCGCTTTTAGTAAATTTGCAACCATGAGGCGCACCTGTCCGCGTAAAAAGCCATTTGCCTTAAAAATGATGATAGTTTGCTCTTTGTATGCGTAGCAAAATGCTTTGTAAATTTCTCGCACTGGGCTTTTTGTATCGCTTCCGGTTTTCATATATGCGCTAAAATCATGCTCGCCGATAAAATTACGCAAAATTTCATTTGCTTTTTTGATATCAAATTTAGGCAAAAATACCTTGTAGTTTGAGCTAAAAACATCAAATTTACCGTGATCTATCACATATCTATAAGACCTTGCGACCGCGTCATATCTTGCTTGAAAGCTATCATCCACCAAATTTATGCGTTTTATGTGAATGCTTGGATGTGCGTGACGGTTTATAAGATCTTTTAGGCGATTTAAATCTTTAAAGTGATCGCCGCAAACAACGCTTGAGCTTTGGTTATTTGCATGCACGCTTTTGTCGGTGCGCGAGCTAGAGAGCACTTTTTCGAAAATGCCAACGTGAGCTAGGGCGCGAGCAAGTTCATCTTCTACGCCGTTTTCATGCGGCTGGGTCTGTGAGCCTTGAAATTTTGAGCCATCGTAGCTGTAGATTAGCTGAATTTTCATCAGTATCTTCGTGTGATCTTGGCTTTATAAAGCAAGACGCCAGCTAGTAAAAATACGAAAAATATGAGTGGTATCGCAAGCGCTGGCTTTGATGAAAAGAGCATTATGAGCGTAAAATAGCCAAACAAAACGCCAAAAGTGCCAACATAGACCATGCCCTTTTCGTATCTATATGTGACGATACCAAGGCTGATAGCAAAGAGCGTGCTAGCAAGCGGAAAAAGGGCCACTAGGACGTATGTGCTAAGGTCTTTTCGGCGTTTATCGCTGCTAGCTGCATCCATCCAGTACTCTTTGATGCTGCCAACGTCACTTATCTCCTCGCTTTGGGCGGTTCTTATCTTCATTGATTTGAAATTGCTTTGGTGATAAATTTCATCTCTTATGTCATACATTTTGCCATCGTTTAAAGAGAGCTCTACGCTTTGACCCACGTTTATGATCTTTGCGTTTTTGGCGGTTATTAGGCGCTGTGAGTCTTTGACAAAGGGGTTAAACATCACGATATCTTTGTAGGTTGTGCCATTTTTGTCTTCGCTTTCGCTGCCCACATAGACCATCCAGTCGGAGAATTTTTGTCCAAACTGGGTTGGCTTTAAATTTAGCTTAGCAACCGTCTTTTTATAGTCGATGAAATTTGCATTTAGCTGGGCGGCTATTGGTATCATGACGATGGCAACTACCAACAAGGCAGCGCTTAAAAGGGCTGAAAAAGCTAAGAAAAATCTTGCGATCTTATTTGGCGAGCCACCGAGTGTGAAGATAACGATACTTTCA
Source organism: Campylobacter concisus (assembly GCA_018375265.1). GTDB lineage: Bacteria > Campylobacterota > Campylobacteria > Campylobacterales > Campylobacteraceae > Campylobacter_A > Campylobacter_A concisus_AB. The sequence goes on from JAHADO010000370.1 coordinate 1,501, forward strand.
TTCTCTTTTGATAGCCGAAAAAGCGTCATCGCAAGTGAGACGAAAAACGCGATAGGCACGACAAAGAGCAGCACGCGTGGGAGCATAAATGAGTAGAGTTTAAAGAGCTCGCCAAAGCTGATCTCGATATATGAAGTGATACGCGCGATCTGGATGAAAAAGACGATCGACATGATCAAAAAAAGCGTACTAAATAGCGATGCGAACGTGCCTAAAAAGTTAAACAAAAGATATTTATTTACTCTACTCATAAATGAACCTTAAAATTTCTAAAATTTGCC
>JAHADO010000371.1 GCA_018375265.1 Campylobacter concisus
CTCTTTTTGAAGTTTCCTTGCTTTTGCCTCAGTAGCTACTGAGCTATACTTTTGCGTGCTAACACTAAAAATGCTCATTTACGATCCTTGCTTATCAAATTTATATTTAGTAAGCAAGGAGTGTTCCAATTTTCTTAGCGGATAATCCTTTGAAAATCAGTCATTATTTTTGAATACTGTGGTCCAGCGTAATCAAAATATGTTTTATCTGCATTATATACTTGTAAATAGTATTGTGGTTTTCCATTACCTAGTCTGAGATGGGCTATAAGCACAGTATTTGTATCTAAAGTTCCACCATTAACTTTATATAATTCAGCTGGTAGTTTTCCATTATCATCAGTAACAACAAATGCTAAAGAATATAGTATACCTGATCTAAAATCTAGTTCTGGTAATCTATAGAAGTCATATCCACCAATAACTTGTTTCATGTCAGTATCATCAAGCATTTTAACACCAACGATATTCTTTGTAGCAGCTCCATTCGTGGCTCTTGACAAAAGATCCTCATTCGCACTAACTCCAAGAGTTATTATAATACTTAATAATACAATCTTTAGAAAATTTAACATGACCACTCCTTTATAGATATTTTTTATGCAATAATAGCACATTTTTTATATTTACAGTACTTTATTTTTTTAATCAAAAAGTGTAGGTTCTGTATCTTTTATAGTCTCTGCATTTTTAACAGCTATTTCAAGGTCTTTAATTGTATTAAACCAAAAGAAATTTATATCTGTTCCTGTTTTTGAAAAAAGAACCCTAATTTTTCCTTCATCGGAGCTTGTAGATAGAATTCTCCTTATATTGCTATCAATCATCACATATTTATCGTTAAAGCTAACTAGCTTTCTATCAAAAATCTCGATCTCTCTTAGTCCAGCATTAGTTAAATAGCTTTCATCTCCACCAAGCTGTTTTAGGTTGTCTAGTTCCTCAGAGGTGATAAATTTTATACTAAACGATAAGACTTTTTTTCCTTTTTTGCGTTCAGGATATATGCCTAGTATTTTAATGTCGGTCAGTTCATTTATTTCCTTTTTGGCCAACTCTAAAATATCAAACTGTAAATTTCCCCAACGCCTTTTGTTTTTTGGGACTTCTAACCAATCGCAAAACTCTTCTAATTCAAATTCTTTTTGCCTTGTTATATTTCTCAGATCTTTTAGAATTTGATATATCCTTATTGAATATTTAGAAGTCATATTGATAATATTTTTAATTTGGTATTTTGTAAAACTTTCAACTATTTTTAATAAATATGGGCGCATATAGTCATTAAATTTAAATTTGATTTCTCCTGTATCCTTGTCGTATTTAAAAACTTGATAAATAGGGTATGCTTCCCAGACCTTTTCGGTTTCTATCTCATAGACCTGCTTCAAAAGTGTTCTACAAACCGATTTTACAGTTCTAAAATCTAAATTAGTATCTTCACAAAAATCTTGCCTATCAAGTGTAATTTCTTTAAATTCATCGTCATTTTTGGCATCGATCGTAGTAATAGTGGCCAAAAAAACCTTCATTTCAGAGAGATTAAGCTTACTTCTACCCTTTGTTATTTTATCACTATGAACGATTATATTGCGATTTTTCATAACGCTCTTTTTTGTGGTTTAAGAATAAAATTATACTATTAGTGTCTTTAATTATACTTTATAATAATATATAGGATAATTCTCTTGCAAAGAAAGGATAATTGCTTACAAGGAGCGGATAATTCTCTTGCAAAGAAAGGATAATTGCTTACAAGGAGCGGATAATTCTCTT
>JAHADO010000372.1 GCA_018375265.1 Campylobacter concisus
TAAAATCAATTTCAGGTCAAACTGAAGTGATCGCAGTCGATAAAAGTGGAAACGAGAGAATTTTAAAAGTTGGCGATAGCTTGTATGAGGGCGAGAGCATAAAGACAACTTCAGCTGATGCAAAGGTAGTCATCGCTGCAAATGACGGCAAAGAAGTCTCTATAGTAGGCGAAGATACTATCTCGCTTGATCCAAAAGAGGCGGCAAACGCACAAAGTGCCAATCCAGAGGTTGCAGCGCTTCAAAATGCTCTTTTAAATGGTGCAAACATCACAGATCTTGAAGAGACAGCAGCTGGTGGTAATGCAGCAGCTGGCGGTGCTGGCGGAGATGGCGTAAGTCTAGGCGCAGCTAGCTTTGCTGAGGGTGGCCACTACGCAAATATCAATGAAAATTTTAGAAATTTAACTGATGCAAATAGAGCTTTTGACTCATTTAATAGCCCAGTTGGCGGCTATGCGGATAATAACGACAATGGCGAAGGTGATAATGTTACACCGCAAAACCCAGCAAATCCAACAAATCCAACAAATCCAACAACACCAGTCACTCCAGCAACGCCAGCAACCCCTGTTGCGCTAAGCGTATCACTTGAGGGTAACGGCGAGGCAAGAGAAGCAACTCCAAACGAGTATCTAGTCTATAATCTCGGCCTATCAGCTGCTACAAGCTCAACTACACCTACTGATCTAACACTAAATTTAAGTGGCGCAAGTGCTGGCAGAGACTACTCAAACGCTATGGAGTATTCACTTGATGGCGGACATAGCTGGACAGCGATACAAAATGGCGGCACGATAAGCGGCGTCGCACCAAGCGATATCGCAAATGTAAAGGTTAGAGTGCAGGTTATCGACGACTACGGTCAAACAGCAGGTAATCAAAACGAGGGCACAAGCAGTGAGGATCTAGGCGCAAATATCGCTCCTGGCATAAAAGATTACGGCGTTTATAAAGAGGGCGTAACTCTTAGCGTGACTACAAACAACGCTGCCATCACATCTGGCACGGCTGAGGGCAAGATCATCGATAATGATGACAATATAAATATCACAGAAAATATAGATGCATCTACAGAGGGCTTAAACCCTGCTCTTGTAAATTCTGACCCAGACAATGGCAACACTATGAAAACTATCATAGACACAAAAGATGGTGATGATACGATAACCATAAAAGAGGAAGTCTATTTTTCAAGTGGGTTATATGATCTAAAAGAAAATGCCAATGATGTCATAAAAATGGGCGATGGCGACGATGTGTTTAATACTGGAAAAGATGCTGTTGTAGAAAACACTAGGATAGACCTTGGAAACGCTGGCGGAGAGAAAAATCAAGATACACTCAATATAAATGGAACTGTTATAACAGATACAAGATTTACAAGCCACGATGGCAATGATGTATTTACTATAAAAGATGATTCTGGTCCAAGCCTTAGTAGTACGATTTTAGACAATGTCTTGTTTAAAACAGGAAGTGGCAACGACACTGTAAATATCGAAAAAAGTGATAATCATCAGCTTATAAAAAATACCAAAATAGACACCGGTGCTGATAACGATACCGTAAATATTAAAAGCGATATGTATGCTTACGTTACTAATAACGGAACCACTGACGAGACAGAGTATGCAGGAAGCAGAACTGATAGCTTTATAAAAACAGGCGAGGGCGACGACACTATAAATGTTACTGACGCAAGTATCAGGAGAGTTGATATCGATACAGGCGACTCAGACACGGGCGATATGCTAAATTTCATCAGTGCAGGCA
>JAHADO010000373.1 GCA_018375265.1 Campylobacter concisus
TTTTTCATATAAAATTTTTCTAAGCTCATTGGCTTTTTGCATATATTTTGCTTCGGATTCGGGACTAGCAAAGCCCTTATAGTTAAATTCTTTTTCATTGTTTATAAAAAGACTATTGTATTCTTTCATAATCTCCGTCGAGAGCCTTTTTATGTCTGGGCAAGATAGCAGTTCGTCTGGGAGTTTGCTATCCCAAGATATTTCTTCTTCTTGCTCTACCCACGTTCCACCATTTATATTTTCACCAAATTCATCATATATCCAAAATACGCTATCACATGCAAATTCTGTTTGTAAAACTATTTTTAACTTTTTATTCACCGCAAACTCTTTTTTGAACTAGTCTGCAAAATTATTGATTTTTTACCAAAAACCATTCATCTTTTTTTACACCAAATTCAAATTCTGCTTGCCCAAAGGCATCTTCTAAAGTCTCATGATATGTATCTGTCTGCTCTTCTCCAAATTTGTCAAGATAAAGCAAATAATATCCTTCATTGTCACTATACTTGATAATACTTAGTGCAAATGGCTTTGGCAAAAGAGTGCTGCCAGAATAGTGAATTGTTTTTAGTGTCTGCCCTAATTGCGCATTGTCCTTTAAATAAATCTTATAAAGTTCTCTCATTTTTGACTATCCCCAATAATTTCTATAGCCGTATTTTCTATTATTTTCTGCCACTTTAAGTATAAAATTTAGCCTATCAATCTTATTCCAAATTTCTGGCATTTCATACAAATCTGTATCGTATTATTGTTTTTACAAAGAATATCAAGTTTATTTTGATATTCTTTTATAACCAGCAACTCATTATTATCAAATAAGTAATTATTTTCTGACCTTTGTATAAGTTCTAATGGGTTTATAATCTCATTTACTAATTCATCGCCACAAGTATATTTATCAGTAGTAGCATTATCTATATATTTTTTTGATACTCAGTAGAAGCTAATTCAAATAGCCTTTCTAGTAATATTTTTTTAGTTGATACATTTTTATTTTCCCGTAATAGCATTAAGATTTCCATAAACTCGATTTTGTTATTTTATTTACCACTTTATTTTTCCTACACCATTGTATGTAAAAAACTGCGTGCTAGTATCCTGAGCGGGCTCTAAACCGCAATAATAAAACTTTGTATTTAATGCATTTGCCATTTTCTTGCAAAAATCAATAAAATTTTGTAAGGGTATTTTATTTACTTCATTAAAATCAAAAGATAATGTTAGTTCGTTTTCATTATTATATATTAGAATATATAGTTCAAAAAATTCAAATTTTAAATCAAAAATTTTTGAATTTTTGAGTTGAAAATATATATACCCATTTTGTGTTTCATCAAATCTAAAATTTTTATAATTTTCTTTTGATAAATTAGGATAAATAGTGGAATTTACATTTAATATTTCCTCAGAATTTTCTATCAATTCTTTTGTTAAATTTAAGCAATTTTCTAATTTTACTTTATCTAATAACAATTCTAATATTTCCATCAATCTATAAAACCTTTAAAATTTCCATTTAATTCCAATCTAATGCCACGACCATCTGGTAATCTTTTTTCCAAAAATGTTATACCTTTACTATTTGTAACTTTCTTAAATTCAATATTAGAATTTAAAATATCTTTCAAATGCTTCATGCCTTGCAGATTCCAAGTATCCATACTACCAGTGATTTTACCCCAAATTTCAGGTTTTCTGCCCGCATGCTTACTTAATGCATGACCTATAATGGTGGAGCCTTTATAGGTTTCTTGCGCAGAAT
>JAHADO010000374.1 GCA_018375265.1 Campylobacter concisus
CTGGCATCTCACCCATAGGGTAATCAAGCCCTTTTGAGCCATTTAGTATGGTCTCAACTATGCCTTTTTCACTGCCCCAAATTTGTAAATTTGCAGCCTTGCCACCTATGCCATCGCCTGTGATGCCGTGACATGCTGAGCACTGCACAAGATATATGCTCTCGCCCATAGCGTGAAGCGTCTCTTTGCTTGGATTTGCATACTCTTTTTCAAATTTGGCGTTTGCCTCCTTGACCTCTTTATTATACTCGCCGATTTGCGAGTAAGAATTTAGTGGGTAGCCTAGCAAATAGTACCAGATCGCCCAAACTAGCGCTAGTAAAAAGACGACCGCCCAGCCAAGTGGGACAGGGTTTTTGTATTCTCCTATGCCGTCCCAGTTGTGCTCGCTAAGCTCAACGCTCTCATCTTTTTTAACCTTCATCTGCCCCACGTACCTACCAGCTACAATGATGGTAAGCACGATGATTAGAGCCGCTCCTATAAGAGCTAGTAAATTTACATTATCTTCTAAATTTAGCCATTGCATACGCTCTCCTTTGTAGCCTTACGCTCTAAAATTTCGCCACCGATCTCATCGTTAAGCGCTAGTTTTGAGTACTTCTCATAGTTTCTTCTGCCAGTTTTTTCGCTCTTATAAAGATGAAAAAAGTAGGCATACAAAGTGATCGCCAAAAATGCTGTCAAGAAAAAATAGCCATAAGCTTGAAACTCTCTAATGTTCTCCATCTTACGCTCCTACTTTAGGCTATTTAGATAAGCAATCAGTGCTACGATCTGGCGAATTTCACCTTTTTCAAATGCACTTTTTACCTGCTCATCTTTCATATTTTCAACGATAGCTGCAGCCTCAGCCTTGACGTTAGCATTTGTCTGCTCTAGCGTGCCAAGAGCTGGCATATCCTTTTCGTCATAAGGCGTGTTAAAGACCTTTTTAACCGTTAGCGCTTCAGCGTAAGCAGTCTTGATATCAGCATTTTTCTTAAATAAAAATGGATATGCTGGCATGATCGAGCCTGGCACTACTGAGGCTGGATTTAGCATGTGATTTTCATGCCAGTCAGTCGTTCTATAGTTGCCCACACGCATAAGATCTGGACCTGTTCTTTTTGAGCCCCAAAGATGCGGACGATCATAGGCAAATTCGCCGCTTAGCGAATACATGCCGTATCTATCAGTCTCAGCTTTAAACGGACGGATCATTTGAGAGTGGCAAGTGTTGCATCCATTTTGCATATAGATGTTTTTGCCAGCTAGCTCTAAAACGGTGTAAGGCTTTGTGCCCTCAAGCGGTCTAGCTCTGTTTGCAAAGTCTGGTAAAATTTCAACTATGCCAGCATAAGCGATGACTATAAAGACGCAAACTGCAAAAAAGAATGGATTTTTTTCTAACCAAGCAAACATCACATCACCTCCGCGCTAGCTTTTGCCCCGCCGCCCATAGGCGAAGCGCTTTTTGGCTCTGCTAAGATAGCTTTAGCAGAAGTTGATTTGTAGATGTTATAAGCAAACATCAAGAAGCCAACTAGATAAAGAAGTCCGCCAATAGCCCTTATATAGTAGTACGGGATAAGCACGACAACCGTATCTATAAACGAGTAGAGTAAATTTCCGTAGCTATCAGTCGCTCTCCACATCATACCTTGCGTGATACCAGCGATCCACATAGACGCGAAGTATAAAACGATACCTGTTGTTTGTATCCAAAACTGAGCTTCCATTAGCGATTTTGAGTAAATTTCACGCTTAAATACGCGCGGTGTCATG
>JAHADO010000375.1 GCA_018375265.1 Campylobacter concisus
AGCTGCGACACTAAAAGGCATAAACAAAAAGATCACAGAAAAACCAACATATAGCGTCACTGATATGGCGAGCCTTGAAGAGGTTGTGAAGATTTTGGAGGAAAGATGATAGCGATACTTGGAGCGATGCAAGAGGAGATAACGCCGATCCTTGAGATGGTTGGCGAGTATAAAACTACCGAATATGCAAATAATAAATTTTACGAGGCAAACTACAAAGGCAAAGACCTAGTCATAGCCTACTCGAAGATTGGCAAGGTAAATGCGGCGATCACTGCGACCTTGATGATAGAGAAATTTAAGGCTTCAAAGCTGCTTTTTACAGGCGTTGCGGGCTCGCTTGATGAGAGCTTAAAGATAGGCGATATGCTATATGCCACTAGCCTTGTGCAACACGACCTTGACATCACGGCGTTTGGTCATCCATACGGCTTTGTGCCAGGGACAAGCATCTTTGTAAAAAGCGATGAAGGTCTAAATGAGCTAGCTAAAAATGTCGCTAGCAAAAAGGGCATGAGTCTAAATTCAGGTATCATAGCAACTGGCGATCAGTTCATCTGCGACAACGAGAAAAAAGAGTGGATCAAAAAGATATTTAACGCAAGTGCTACCGAGATGGAGGGTGCGAGCGTTGCGCTAGTTTGCGAGACGCTTGGCGTGCCATTTTTCATCCTTAGAGCCATCAGCGACGGAGCTGGCAATGAGGCTGAATTTGACTTTGATAAATTCTTACAAGACTCAGCAAACGTCAGCGCTAAATTTATCCTAGAAATGGTGGAGAGCTTATGATAGAGCTTAGCAAGAGACTGCTTAGGCAAGTTGGCCAGACAAATGCTAGATATAAGATGATAGAGGGCGGAGATAAGATCTTGCTTGGCCTTAGCGGCGGCAAAGACAGCCTCGCACTCGCTCACGTGCTAAAGCACATCCAAAATGTCACGCCTGAGAAATTTGAGTTTAAGGCGGTGACGCTAAGCTACGGCATGGGCGAGGACTACGCGTATCTTACCAAGCACTGCAACGAGCATGGCATAGAGCATGAGGTGATAGATAGCTCGATATTTGAGATATCAAAGGAGAAGATCCGCAAAAATTCTAGCTTTTGCAGCTTTTTCTCGCGCATGAGAAGGGGGTATCTCTACACCTATGCGCTAAAGCACGGCTTTAACAAGCTTGCGATCGCTCACCACTTGGACGATGCAGCAGAGAGCTTTTTTATGAATTTCACCTACAATGGCGCGCTAAGGACGCTTGCTCCAAAATACAAAGCAAAAAATGGCATTGTCGTGATCAGGCCATTTATCTTTGTGCGCGAGAGACAGCTTCGCGAAAATGCGATCAAAAATAAGCTAAGAGTTGTTGGTGATGAGGCGTGTCCTGCGATGCGATTTGACGTGAAGATGCCACACGCTAGATATGAGACCAAGCAGCTTCTAGCAAATTTAGAAAAAGAAAATCCAAAGCTCTTTACATCGCTTAAAGCAGCATTTGAAAATATCCACACAGATACATTTTTTGGTATCAACAAAGACAGTGAAGAGTAAATTTAACTCTTCATTTTTGCCCTTAAAGCTAAATTTAAAACCAAATTTCTTACAACTACCCAGAAGTCACAACTCATTTTGAAGTAGGAACACTCCTTGCTTACTAAATATAAATTTTGATAAGCAAGGATCGTAAATGAGCATTTTTAGTGTTAGCACGCAAAAGTATAGCTCAGTAGCTACTGAGGCAAAAGCAAGGAAACTTCAAAAAGAG
>JAHADO010000376.1 GCA_018375265.1 Campylobacter concisus
TTCTTTTAAATTCTTTTGCAAAATTTGCAGATGCGACCAGCATTTTTTATAGTTCATACCTAAAATTTCAGCTGCCTTTGATATCGAGCCAACCTCGGCTATAACGTCTAAAACCTCGGTTTTACCCTTACCAAATATAAGCTCGCCCTCGTCGTTTTCTATCCAAGTCTTTGTCTTTACTCTCATCTTTTTGCCTTTCTTTTCCTTAAAACAGCCTAGCTGACAGTACTTCACGTCAAAGCCGTAGTCTCTAAGCGTCGAGCGCATGGTCTTTAGCCCCCCGTTAGCCGCCGCCATCTCCCTTGCATCTTTGCAAAAAACTCTGCCCTTTTCGTCGCTCACTTCTTTTAGTTTTAGTGACAATGTAAATTTGCCGCGGTCTTTATCCAAGCCACCAAATTGTCCAAGCTCGCAGTTGTCTATCTTGATGCCAAGTCTAGTTGCCTCGTCGCTTACCTCGCCGACTTCTATGCCAAGCTTGTTTGCGATCTTAAAAGCCGTGCCGCAGTCAAGTTTGCCACTTTTATTTAGCGTTTGTTTTATTAGCTCTTCTAAATTTTTACTCATAAATTCTCTCTTCACCGCTATAAACGTTGATATTTTCGCCCCTTGCAAAACCACAAAGTGTAAGCTCAAATTTACGAGCGATCACCACGCCAAGGCTAGTCGGTGCTGTCCTTGAGATAAGCGCTGGGATGCCATGCATAACGGCCTTTGCGACCATCTCTGAGCTAAGTCTGCCACTCACCATCAAAAATGAATTTGCTAAGTTAGCTCCATCCAAAACGGCCTTGCCAACGGCTTTGTCGATCGTGTTGTGCTGAGCGATATCCTCGCCTATGTAAAATTTATCTTCGCTTACAAAAAGCTTTGCCGTATGCACGCAGCCAGTCATCTCGTAAAGCTCGCACTGCGTGTAAAACTCCTTCATTTGAGCAAGGATCATATCTTTGTTAAATTTAGCTCCGCTTTTTACAGCTCTTGCTGCCATCGCCTGTGGGTCGATATTTGCCGTTGAGCTTCTGCCACAGCCACTTATTATGACCTTTTCTTCGTCAAACTGCTCTAGCCGTTTTTCGTTCACTTTGGCGCTTACATAGACGCTTAGCTCGTCGCTTGAGAGCCTAACTTCTGTTATGTCCTCCGGCTTTGTGATGACGTTTTCGCTGATCAAATAGCCCACAGCAAGCGCCTTTTGATCCGTTGGCGTTGCCATAACGGCACCAAATTTTTTGTCATTTATGTAAATTTCAAGCTTGATCTCACGCACCAAGATATCATCAACCTGTGCTTTTTGCTCGCCTTTATATTTGATGATCTGCGTTTTGTAAATCGGTTCCATCTTGCTCCTTGAAGTTTTCACAAATGATAGCCCAAAAAGCTAAATTTAATTTTGGATTGTAGTAAAAATTTGCTTAAACAAAGCAAAAAGCTTAAACGCATTTTGATACGAAATAAACGTTATCGTAATTAAAATTTGATATGCAAAATAGGCATATTTCTTAAAGTATAAAATTAGAGAAAATAACAAATTTTATAGGTGCAAAAAGCACCTATAAATTTACGCTTTTAGTTTTAGTCTGTCGCCAGCGTAGTAAGCGATCTTCCAAACAGTAGTTTGCTTTAGGTTCTTTTCGCCATAACCTCTTGCAGCAACTCTGTCATTGTAGATTTTTTCGATCACATCTGACTCGCCAACTAGCAGAGCTTTTGTAGAGCACATCGCAGCACAAACTGGCA
>JAHADO010000377.1 GCA_018375265.1 Campylobacter concisus
CATTTGCATCAAGCGCGACAAAAAGGTCAAAATTTTCATTTATAACGCGGTCTGGATCACCTGCAGGTTTGTCTATCTTATTTACGACGACGATTGGGCGAAGTCCAAGAGATAGCGCCTTTTTAACGACGAATTTAGTTTGTGGCATAACGCCTTCTTGCGCATCAACAAGCAGCAAAACGCCATCAACCATCTTAAGAACACGCTCTACCTCACCACCAAAGTCGGCGTGGCCTGGGGTGTCGATGATGTTAATCTTTGTATCTTTGTAGCGAATGGCGGTGTTTTTAGAAAGGATCGTGATGCCACGCTCTCTTTCGATGTCGTTGCTATCCATTACACGCTCGCCAAGGTTTTGATGCTCGTTAAATGTTCCTGACTGCTTCAAAAGCTCATCAACCATTGTTGTTTTACCGTGGTCGACGTGCGCGATGACGGCTATATTTCGTATCTTTTCCAAATTTTTCTCCGTTTATTAGTTTGATATTTTCGCTTCATTAGTTTTTAAATAGGGGCAGATTATAGCCAAATTTTTATAAATTTTAAGCTGATATCAAGAAATTAATTTTTGGAATAGATTTTGCATGTAAGCGTTAAGTTTTTAAATTTAAAGGGATTAAATGCAAGCTTACACAGCGAAAAACAACGTAGATTTGCTAGCTCCTGCGGCTACTAAAAAGCCTGCGGCTGCGAAGAAGTCTCAAAACAACGGCGAGTTTTTGTCGATGGTTTTAGACGCAGCTGCGAGCAAGGCAAATAGCGGTCAAAAGATCACCGAAAAGGATGTCAAAGAGATAGTAAAAACTGTTGATATCCAAAAAGAGACGATAGAAAAGGCGCAAAACGAAAGCGTGGCAAAAATTTCAGCCGCACTTGAAGAAAATTTGGACGAAGATACAAAAAATGAGCTCTATGAAAATGCAAATTTCATGCAGCTTTTGCAAGTTTTAGAGATACTAAATGGCAATGAAAAAGTAAGTAAATTTCCAAATTTCAGCGACAAAATAGCAAATTTCTTAAGTGTGCCCCAAAACGTCGAAGAGCTTAGCAACGTTAAAAGCGTTAGCGATCTTATCGATCTTGCTAAGAAATTTGACCTTGGCCTTGAAAATATAGAAATTTCAAATGAAGATGTGCCAAAACTAAACGAGATGTTTAAAAATTTGGGCAAGCAGGAATTTTTCACGCCGATAAAGATTGAGGACAAGCCTTTTTACTTAAAAGAGCTAAAAAACGAGGTCGAGCAAACTATCATCAAAAACGAGCCAAAAGAGGTCGTAAAGCTTGATACTTTGCTAAAAGAGGTGGTGGCAAATCCAGTCAGCGAAGTTAAAAATTTAGTCAAAGAAGAGCCTAAAAAACTAGATGATAGTGAAGTAAAGCTTGATGATGAGATAGTGGATATTGAGCCAGATGAGCAGCCAAAAGAGCCAAAAGTAAAGGTAAATTTACACGAGCAAAAGGCGCAAAAAGCCCCAACTCTTGAGTCGCTACTCTTTCCAGAAAGAGAGCAGATGAGCGAGACTGAGCCAAGCGAGGAGACATTTAGCAGCGATAATAAATCAGAGCTAAATCAAATGGTAAAAGATATCGCAAATAGCGCTAAACACCAGCTTCAGACAAAAGCGGAGATAAAAGAGACGCTTAGTAATTTCTCTTCTACGCTAAAAGAACAGGTGCAAAACTACAAAGCGCCGATCACTCGCTTTAATATCACGC
>JAHADO010000378.1 GCA_018375265.1 Campylobacter concisus
CTAAGATATTTTCGCTCATTTTAGCTCCATTTTTCTTCTAGTTTTTTCGATAGTTTTGAGACTGGATAGCAGATCGCAAAATATAAAAAGAATATGAGCGTATATATCCAAAATGGCGCCATAGGATTTGTAAATACATTTCGCTCGATGATCTGCTGGCCGACTTTGACCACCTCTACAACGCCGATTAGCACGACGATAGAGGTCGTTTTTATCATACGGCTTAGTAAATTTACAGCTCCAGGCACCAGCCTTCTTGTAGCAAGCGGGATGATGACATAAAAGTAAATTTGAAATTTGCTAAGTCCAAGTGAGGCAGCTGACTCAAACTGGTGCTTTGGTATCGAGGTGATCGCTCCTCGCACGATATCCATCATCTCAAAAACACCCCAAAGGCTAAAGACGATAAGTGAGGCGGTAAATGCTGAGATGTGGATATCAAAAGCCTTGCTAACGCCAAAATAAAATAAAAATAACCAGACGATCTGAGGCATGATACGAACGATCTCGAGGCAAATTTTTAAAACAAAATAGATAAATTTGTTTTTCATGCTCATCAAAACGCCAAGTATGAGGCCACCGATGACGGAGATGATGATAGAGATGAGTGAAATTTCAGTGCTTACTACAAGACCTTCAAGCAGTCTTAGTAAATTTTGCGTGTCAAATAATATACTAACTCCTTGCATTTCTCACCCTTTTTTCGACGTAGCTAAGCGCCAGTGAGACTGGCAAGATGATGACAAGATAGCTAATAACTAGCATAAAAAGCGCCTCGTCTGTCTTGTAGTAAAGTCCGATGAGATCCTTTGCGACGTAGACTAGATCAGCAAGGGCTACGATGCTAACGATGCTTGTCTCTTTTAGTAAAAATATGACGTTTGCGCTGATGCTTGGAAGCGCCACGCTAAAGGCTTGTGGCAAGATGACATATCTTAGGAGCTGGTTTTTACTAAGTGCGATGCTAAGTCCTGCTTCTATCTGTGACTTTCTCACCGCCTCAAAGCCAAGTCTAAAGCTCTCGCTCATGTAGCTACCGCCAAGAAAGCTAAGTCCCGCGACCGCACAGGTAAAGCCACTCATCGACACCCCAAGCTTTGGCAAGCCGTAGTATAAAAAGAAGAGCTGGATAAGAAGCGGTGTGTTTCTTGAAAGCTCAACGTAGCAATCAACGAGCTTTGAGAGAAATTTTAGCTTGTAAAATTTCACAGCCATGCAAAAAATGCCTATCAAAATAGAAAAAACGATCCCCAAAAAGGCGATCTGGCAGGTGAGAATCCCAGCCTTTACAAAAAGGGGGTAAAATTTCTCAATAAACTCAAAATCCATAAACTTTAATCCAATCTGAAAAATGGAGTTATTTTATCCCATAATCATAAATTTAAAACTAATTAGATATGATCACGCTTTAAATTTAAGCTTACAAAAAGGATAAAATTTGATCGATCTTTTTCAGATCATCGGCTTTTTAGGGATGATTTGCATCGTGATGGGCTACTTTTTACTTCAGATCGGCCGCCTAAATAGCCGCGATCTAGCCTACCAGATAATAAATTTAGCAGGTGCGGTGCTACTTATAATCTCGCTTTTTGTGCACTTTAACCTCGGCTCATTTTTGATAGAGGTCTTTTGGATAATCATTACGATTTATGGAATTTATAAAATTTACAAGGAGAGAGCGTGAGAGCGTACGCAGAGTGGGAAGAGCA
>JAHADO010000379.1 GCA_018375265.1 Campylobacter concisus
CAGAGCACTCAAAGCAAATTTTAAACAAGCTCTTGCAAGATGGCGCGGTTTATCAAACTGACGTTGCTGGCGTTAAATTTTATAAATTAAGATGATAGATGAAGCGAATTTTAACTATACAAGACATATCGTGCGTGGGTAAATGCTCGCTCACCGTCGCACTTCCCATAATTAGTGCCCAAGGCATCGAGGCGTGCATCTTGCCAACGGCACTTCTCTCAACACACACTGGCTTTAAAAATTTCACTTTTCGTGATCTAACTGACGAATTTGACGCTATAACGCAGGTTTGGCACAAAGAGGGCATCAGCTTTGATGGAATTTACACTGGATTTTTAGGTAGTTTTAGGCAGCTTGAGCTTATAGAGAAGGTCTTTGCTGAATTTGACAGCGGCTCTTTGCTAAGGCTTGTGGATCCTTGCATGGGCGATAATGGCAAGCTCTATCACGGCTTTGATGAGAAATTTGTCGCAAAGATGAGAGAGCTTTGCACAAAGGCACACGTCATCACGCCAAACATAACTGAGGCAAGTTTTATGTGTGGAAAGTCATTTTTAAGCGAGGGATACGGCGAGGATTACATTTTGGAGCTGCTTGAGGGCTTGGCTAGTTTTGGCGCGCAAAAGATCGTTTTAAAGGGCATTAGGTATAGGCAAAACGAGTGCGGCATTATAGCATATGACACAAAGTCGAAAGAAAAAGTGGAGTATTTTCACGAGTATTTGCCCTTTCACGCAAGTGGCACCGGAGATATCTTCGCTTCAGTGCTTTTTGGCTCGCTCATAAATGGAGAAAGCATGCAAAATGCTATCAAAAAGGCAGCAAATTTTGTGCTTGAGAGCATCAAGATCACGCTAAAAGATAATAATCGCACAAGCTATGGTGTGCAGTTTGAAAAATTGCTTAGAAATTTTAGCACTTTATGGCAGGGAGTGATTTAAATTTGTGTCATTATAACCCCTCAAAGTGACATAGTTAAAACAAAATTTCATATTTATTTAAATTAATTTTACTTTTATATAAAAAGTTGAATAATTACGCAAATATTGATCAAGGAGTGATTTATGAAGTCTTTAAGGATTAAAATTTCTGTTATTTTGACAGCTGTGATCGTGCTGCTACTAATCGGCGTTAGCCTCATTAGTTACAACATAGCTCGCAACCTATATACAGAAAAAGTTGTGAAAGATGAGCTACCACTAGCCGTCTCTAACGTTGCAGGTGAGATCGGCTATGCCATAGACAAGATCATCAATACCTCTTATCAGATGACTAAAAACGACTATCTTCTTAAGTGGATCGACGAGGGCGAGCCAAAGGACGGATTGGCGACGCTTTTTAACTACAACACCGACCTTATGAAGGCGTTTAACCTCTCAACGGCGATGTTTGTCTCTGATAAAACTCTAAACTACTACACAAACGACAAAATTTTAAAGCAGCTTAGCAAGGACAATCCACGCGATAGCTGGTACTTTGACGTTAAAAATGGCAAAGAGGTAAATTCCCTAAACATCCAAGTCTCAGAAGCTACTGGCTCGCTAACGCTTTATGTAAATAGCAAGGTTGAAAAAGACGGCAAATTTTATGGCGTCAGCGCGATAGGCATGAACCTTGATGACATCGTAAATTTAGTCACTTCAAAAACCATGGGCGAGGGCAGTAAATTCCTAATGGTTGATTCAAGTGGTATCGTAAAGATAGAA
>JAHADO010000380.1 GCA_018375265.1 Campylobacter concisus
TATCTTATAAAGCTGCCTTGCTCTATGTCAAAGCTGTTTAAATACTCGATCTTATCAAGATAGATGCAGCGGTAAAGCTTGACAAATTCGGGATTTAGCCTAACATTTATCTCATCTTGTAGCTCGCCATATTTGTCGGTTTGCTCTGCATCTATAAATTCGATTATATTCATCTGCTTTTCGATCTTATCTTTGACAAAGATCGAAATTTTCACGTCCTGCATCTCATAAAAGCACTTTATCGTATCTGTGGCACTTTTTGTGATATCTGTCTTAAATTTCTTAGCAAGCTCTGCTTTTTTCAGCGTGAGCGAAAAGTCGCCATTTTTTAGTTTATTTTGCGAGTACAAAAGATAGAGTAGCTGCTCATAGACCATGAGATGTGAGTAGGTTAAAAATGTATTATCCACCACGATGACGTAGTAGCAACGCGTTATAGAGTACCTTTTGTTATTTTGCAAAAATTCATCATAAATTTTTAATTTGCTTGGGGATTTACATACCTTAAAAACATCATATGATTCTAAAAATATATTTTCCATTACTGCCCCTTTTTACCTTTGCAAAAATATTACATAACTATTCTTTAAGCTAATTTGAATTTACAAACTAACTAATAAAAATAATTTTGTAAAAATTAATATTAATTTAATTAAATATATCTTAATTATATAAAATATTTTTATATAAATATATTTTTATTTACAAAATTTTATTTTATAAAGTAAAACTTAGCTATAAAAATATATTTTTTAAACTAAATTTAATAAATATAGTTATATTATTTTTCTCAGATAAGCATGCTTGTAGTTGAAAATTTACAAATTGGGAGCTCAAAATGGAATTTCTAATTTTGACGCTATTTCTGATTAGTGGGCTTATCTTATACATAAAGCCACAAATGAAGAAAATAGCAACGTCCTGTATGGCTTTGGGGTGCGTAATACTAGTTGCACTAGAGTTTTACGTAAATTTATGGGTAGTCTTGCCAATAGGCAACTTTTAGGAGGGCAAGATGCAAACAAAACAAAACGAAATCCCAGCAAACGAACAAGGCTTTTTCAACCTTATGTCACTGGCTATCACTGCTCTTGTGGCACTTCCAGTTGGTATCGCCTGCTTAGTACTTGGCTTTGGGCTAGGTGATAACCCTTGCATAATGTGCTGGGCCGAGAGGATCACGATGATAGCTATTAGCCTAATAGCGCTTTTTATCATCAGGTACGGACTAAAGCCTGGCTATCTAGCAGCACTTTTACTAATGGCTTGCTGGGGCATATTTAATGGCTTTATCCACTACAGTCTAGATGGAACATTTGGCGGTTATCTTGACATCAAACAAGGTTTTGGCCTTGAAATTTTAGGTGCTCATACTCAGTTTTGGGTTATGGTTGTTGATTTTTGCGTGATCATATTTTTGGCTTTTATATTTTTGTTTAGCAAAAATTTGGGCCTTATAATGCAAAAAAGCTCAAATGGCGAATATGGCAACTTTCTAAGCTACCTACCGCTTGGCAAATTTGCAAATTTAGTCTTTATCGTGATCATCCTTGCAAACTGCGTTCAAGCCTTTATAGCTTCTGGTCCACCACCATATCTAGGATCTAGCACACCACCAAGGATGAGCATTGATCCTTCAAAATGGTTCTGGGAGAAAGACCACTGGGATAGCTCGCTTGATTTTAGATTTGACTGGAACCCTGA
>JAHADO010000381.1 GCA_018375265.1 Campylobacter concisus
ACTCAAGCGACGCGAAGATAACAAATGAAAACCCACAAAGAGCAACGCTTGCTATAAACGGCGAGAGTGGCAAAGATACGATATTTCACGCAAGCATCGATAAAAATATAGAGCTAAAACATAGCGGGCAGGGCAAGGAGCTTGTTTTTGACGGAGGATTTGACATTGATGGTGCTTTGAGCCTAGAAAACGCTAAAGTTACGCTCCAAGGACATCCAAAGACGCACGCCATTGGCGATGCTAGCGTTTTAACTCCCCTAGCAAAGAGCAAAATAGCCGCAGCTGGTCTAAGCGAGCCAGCCTATATGGATCTAACTCGCCCATCCACACTCTCTCAGCCTGACTGGGACGAGAGAAAATTTAGTGCAAAAGATGGCATAAAGCTTAAATCATCAGAGCTTACCATAGGCAAAGATGCTAAGCTAAATGGCGACATCACGGCTAAAAACTCGGTCATAAATTTAAGTGGCGAGCTAACTCACTATATCGATAAATTTGATGGATCAAATACCTACAATGACGGCTTAAAATATCGCCAGGATATTGAGAGTAAAAATTTACTTGTTAAAGACGTTAAATTTGACAATAAAATCGTCATAGATAGCGATAGTCTGCTAAGAGTGGGAGGCGGCGTTACTAAGCTAAAAGAGCTAGTTATAAATGGAAAAGATACGCCTTTGGCTAAAGATGTGCTCTTAGGAGATGGTAAATTTGAGGTAGAAAATTTAGAGGTTAGTGGTGCGCAAAAGCTTAGCTTTGAGCCTGATAGCCTCATAAAAAAGAGCCTAAAGATAAAGAGCTTTGGCAGTGAAAATGAGCCGGTACTTGACTTTAAAAAGGTCTTAACCCTTGGCGCTGGGATGAAATTTGATGTTGATTTTACTGCAGCACTTAAAGGCGGCATGGCACTTGATAAAACATATACTTTAGTAAGCGCGCAAAATATCATAAACGAGGGCGCTATCTTTAACAACGAGCAAAAACTTGGGGATTTGTTTATGACCTACGCCATAAGTGACGGCAAGATCGTAATGAAGCTAAGCGACAAAAAGGGAGAAAATCCAGCCATTTCGTCCAATGTAGTGCAAGAGAGGGTTTCTAAATTTAGCCAAAGAGAAAATAAAATCCTAAGCATGCTAAAAGGCACGCCTGAATTTGTGCAAGCAATCTCAAGCGGTGACGATGAGGCGCTAAGAAAACTAGCGCAAAAAGCAGATAAAGATATGAGAGAAATTTCTACTTCTTCGATCAAAATGAGCATAAAAGCCTTGCAAAACAGCAACGAGCTGATGAACTCTAGGCTATTTCAGGTCACGCAGCTAAGAGCAAAGGCTGATATCTCGCAGTTTAAGCTAGCTGGACTTGAAAGTGACATCATGCCAAGCGCGAAGATGGCTTACGAAGCAGCAGAAGCTAGCAGAGAGAGAAACAACTTCTGGGCAAATGTAAATGGTGCTTATTTTAAGGACAGGCAAAGCGATGGCGACCTTAAATTTTATGGTACAAATATCGGCTATGACAGAGGTTATGACGAGTTTATCTTAGGCGTGAGCGCTGGAGTAAGCAAGGCTAAATTTAGCTCAAATGTATTAAAAGATGATGCTAAAATTTATAGTTTTGGTGCGTATGGGCTTTTTGAAAGGGGAGCTCACGAGATACAAAGTAACTTAAATTTTGCCTTTATAAACT
>JAHADO010000382.1 GCA_018375265.1 Campylobacter concisus
CGATCCTATTTAAAATTTGATCCAAAAATACCCTGCCAAGCTTGCCACCATTTTTAGAGCTCTCGCTTATCATAGTCCTGCTAAGCAAGACGCTTTTTTTGGTGCAGACGATAGAAAAGATGATAGTTGCAAATTTGGTTAAAAACTCCTCCAAGCTATGAGAAATTTTAAGATCTATTTTCTCATCGATCTCTTTTATAAAGTCATCTATCTCTTTCTCGATGATCGCTTTAAAAAGCCCCTCTTTGTTCTCGAAAAATGTGTAAATGCTAGCCAGCGAGCCGCCGCTTATCGCCACGATATCGCTAAGGCTTGTCTTTTCGTAGCCATTTTTTAAAAATAGATCAAGCGCCGTTTTTACGATGAGTTCGTATCGTTTTTTGCCTTTTTCTGAGATCGCCATTTTACTTCCCGCTAAATTTTTGTCATTTTATCATCTTTTAGGATAGATAAAGGTGCTGGCTCTTTGCACGCTGATAGTTGGCTCGTCAGTGGCGTAAGCTTTTATATTTATATGTTTTAAAAGATCTTTTTCGCTCGTGTTTTCATTTTTTGATTTTAGAGTGACGATTACCTTTTGTTTTGCGCCAGCTTTTAGCTTGATCGGCTTACTTGGACGCGAAATTTCTATACTTTTATCATCTATCTCAAAGAAAAATGTATGCTCTTTATTTTGGGTATTTTGCACCAAAAATACATATGAATTTTCGACTTCACCTTGCTCTAAAACCCTGTAAAGCTCGCTCGTTCTATTGATATTTAGTAGCATATTTTCTTTCTTGCCACTCATAAAAAAGCCAGCTGCGAGCACGCAAGATAGGATGACAAGATATGCCACCGTTCTAAAGCGTAAAATTTTGACCTTTTTTTGCTCTTTTATAGAATTTATACTTCTCCACTCGATGAGCGAACTCTCGTTAAAATGCCCCATCACTTTAGCGCACGCATCGCTACATTCAAGGCAGTTTATGCACTCAAGCTGCATGCCCTTTCTTATATCTATATGCGTTGGGCATATCCTCACGCAGGCCTCGCAGCCAGTGCAAAGCGCACCATCTTCTTTAGGCTTTTTAAATTTCTCTTTGCCATCATATATGACGCCGCCTCGTTTTTGATTATAAATAACTTGTATCGTATCGCTATCAAACATAACTGACTGCACCCTCGCGTACGGGCAGACATAGACGCAGAAATTCTCTTTTAAAATGACCACGTCATAGACTAGCCAAGCAGCGATGCTAAGCCAAAATGCAAGTAAAATTTTATGTTCGCTTGGCTCGCTTATATAGGCTAAAAACTCAAACGGCGGCACAAAAAACCACATGAAATTTGCAGCTATGATAAGGGCTAAAACAGACCAAATTCCAACAGCTAATGCACGTTTTAAAATTTGACCTTGTGGCTCATTTTGTTTGTTTTGGATATTTTTTCTGATCTTTAAAATTTTAGTCTGTAAAAGGTCACGAAAGACCGCTCTAAAAATGGTCTGCGGACAGCTCCAGCCGCACCATACGCGCCCTGCAAGCGTCGTTAGGAAAAATATAGTCAAAAACAAAGTGATAAACAAAAACGGCATCAAATATAGCTCTTGCATATCAAATTTTGTAAAAAATAGATCAACCCTGCTCTTATCAAAACTCAGCAAAAATAACTGCGCGTCATTTATCCTAATAAATGGCAAAATAAAT
>JAHADO010000383.1 GCA_018375265.1 Campylobacter concisus
ACACGTTTTACGCTAGTTGGGATGGTTAAATATTTGGTTACAACGCCTAGGTGATTATGGATTTTGTTTATCTCACCAAGTATTAGACTAGTTGGCAGGTCGCCGTTGCAGCAAAGCGTCTCGATGCTCACGGTCTGATCTTTGGTGTCATTTTTAAAAAATGAAATTTCTTTGTAAGAGTTTAGCTTCATATCTATTTTGTTGCTTACAAAGTAATAATCCTTTGATCTTTGACTATTTAAAAACTCAAACCTCTCAAAGCTTTTGTAGTTTTTAAGTATCCTTTTTTCATTATTACTGCTGTGAGCGACGACCTTTGTGATAGAGACTATCTCGTAAGCGTTTATGTTTGAGCGGTCGATGAAAATTCTATATTCGCTGCGTTTGTTGTTATTTTGTATAGGCTCAGCGCCTTTTGCAAACAAATTTATCGCTGGCGTGGCAAAGAGAGAAAAATACTCTAGCCTTGGCACATAGCCATTTGGCATATCTTTTGAAAAGACAAATTTGATGTTAAAGCTTTTTGTGTCAAATCTTTTTAAAAAACCAAGTCCATTTATACGGATGAAATTTAGTTTAGATGAAAAATATGAAAGCTCTTTTATAAGCTCAAATGCCTCAAAACCAAACTCATCGCTCTTTATCAAAGCTTCATCAAATTCATCCAAGCTAAGCTTATCAGCTCCAAGTTTTATCTCCTCATCGCTATCCTCAAAGCTTATGACTATAAATTTTAAGTAGTTTTTTAGCCACATCAAAAGAGTTGAAGAGAAGTATATGTTATCGCCAAGATATAAATTTAAAAAGTCTATATCAAGCTCTTTGGTACTAAGTTCATCTTTGGTGATAGATATGTTTAAATTTAAAAGATAGTCACTTTTGTTGTTTGACATGAAAGCTTTTGATATCTTTAAAGGAAGCAAATTTACGTCATATATCGTCTGAAATTTACAAGCCACGCCGTTTATTGGTTTTGACTCTATGATGCTGCCCTTTGGTATAAATTCTTTTTTTTCTGAAAAGTCATCTCTTAGAGCAAATTCTTGCATGCAAACTGACGGGAAAGGGTTTGTATAGCTTGGCATTAAGATATTTATCAAAGACTCAGCTATTAAAGGGATATTTTCATCTAGCTCTTGTCTGATCCTTGATGTCAAAATAGCCATATTTTCTATGATACTCTCGACATCAGGATCTTTGCTCTTAGTATCTAAAAATGGTGCAACTTTTGGGAAATTCTTTATAAAAAGTGCTCTTGTTTCATCAAGATACGCCATCTCTTTTTGAAAATAAGCTAAATTATTTTCATTATAATCCATTATAAAATCTCACAATATCTATTGTTCTTAAAAATAACCTTTAGCAAATACTCTTTGAAATTGTCGTTTTTATGCTTATAGTTTATGTTAAAGATGATACGCCAAGGCTTTAGCGAGTCATCATAGCCGATAGAGGTTATCTCTATTCTATTTTCGTTTGAGGTGATTAGTTCATATATCGCCATGCCAAGTCTATGACAAAGCTCGTTTAACTCGACCCCAACTGACCAAAGAACGATGATACTAACATTTAAACGGCCGTAGTTTCCTAGCCTTGAGTTTAAGATAGTATCGATGTGATCTTTGATGTCGCTGTCTAGGTCTTTGAAGTAGGGACGAAATTTTGACTCGTCACTAAATTCA
>JAHADO010000384.1 GCA_018375265.1 Campylobacter concisus
TAAAAGAGCCAGAAGTGCTAAATAAAAGCTTCATCTACGACCAATACGACGCAAATATCCAGACAAATACGATAAAACAGCCAGGTTGCTTGGGCGCTGCAAGTATCAGAGTAAAAGGCACTAAAAAGGCCGTCTCTATGGCTGCTCAGTGCGATCCTAGAGCAAATTTCGTTGATCCAAAAATCGGTGCTGCAAGAGCAGTTGCTGCAGCTGGTAGAAAGGTAGCGATGAGCGGCGCTGTGCCACTTGCGATCACTGACTGCTTAAACTACGGCAACCCGCAAAATCCAGAGGTTATGTGGCAGTTTAAAGAGGGATGTGAAGGCATAAAAGAGGCTTGCCGTGAGCTAAATACGCCAGTTGTTAGTGGCAACGTGAGCCTTTATAACGACACTGACGGTGTTAGCGTCTATCCAACGCCAGCCATCGTCACGGTTGGTGTAAATGAGGATGCAAATTTAAACCTAAAAAGCACATTTTTAAGCGAGGCTAGGGCGATTTACTTGCTTGGCGAGACAAGCGGAGAATTTGCTGCTTCGCTTTACGCAAAGGCGCTATTTAACGTGGTTGGCGGTAAGCTAAAAGAGGTTGATTATAAAGCCGAGAGAACCCTTTGGGACCTAGTAATAGAGGCAAATAAAGAGCAAATTTTAGAATTTGCAAATAGCGTAGGCGTAGGCGGTCTTGCTATCACGCTGGCAAAAATGGCTAGCATCTCAAACATCGGCGTAAAATGTGAAGTTAAATTTAAAGAGCCAAATTTCATCTTTGATGAGAGCTTTTCAAGAGCGGTTGTGGGCGTGAAAGACGAGGCTAAATTTGAAGCACTTGCGACTAAATTTGGTGTGAAATTTGGAAAGATCGGTGTTAGCGGAGGCAAGAGATTTAAGCTAAATGAGATAGATGAGAGCTTAGAGGACGTAAGAGAAATTTATCTAAATGAGTTTGCGAAAATCGTAAAAAAGGAGGACTAAGAGATGTTTTCTAAAAAGGAAAAAGTAAGCGGGGAAAAGGAAGTAGAGCAAAACGAGAAAAAGGGCGTGGCAAAGCCGCCAGTGCTCTTTAGCGAGACTCAAAATTTGATAAGTTCGATCGAAAAGAGGCTAAACGCCCCTTTGATAACCTACTACAACTCAAACGCTGGTAATGTCTGCGGCAACGATGCAAGTGCGATGTATGAAATTTTAAAGGGCAAAAAGATAGACACTGCCTATCTTTTTATAAAAAGTGATGGCGGAAGCGGTATAGCCGCGCTTAGGATCATTAGCACCCTTAGAAACTACTGCAAAAATTTAATAGCGCTGATCCCATCAAACTGTGCTTCAGCTGCTACGATGATGGCGCTTGGCGCAAACGAGATCGTGATGGGTCCGCTTGCCTATCTAACGCCAGTTGATACATCGCTCAAACACGAGCTAAGTCCTACAAACAAGGGCAATGAGCTAGTTAGCGTCTCTATGGACGAGCTTAGCCGTGTAGTCAAGCTTTGGAAAGAGCAGGACAAAGATAGACCAAACGACACAAACCCCTACAACTCGCTATATGAGTATATTCATCCGCTAGTTTTTGGTGCGGTTGATCGTGCTAGCTCGCTATCACTTAAAATCTGCTCTGAACTACTTAGATATCACATAGATGATGATAAAAAGATAGTTGAAATTTCAGAGAGACT
>JAHADO010000385.1 GCA_018375265.1 Campylobacter concisus
GTTATTAACGTCTAAATTTATATTTTTTAGAGCGCAAAACTCGTTTTGTTTGCCTTGGTTATAGACTAGGCTAACGCCTCTTACATTTATCATTTTAGCCCCTCATTTATGTCGCCACACGCCACACGCCACGATGGGATAAGGACAAATGCCAAAAATGGTATGACGCCAAAGACAAAGATCAAAAAGAGCTTATCAAACTCCAAAATAGGCGTGAAATTTGTAAAATTTAAAAGCTCATCGCCTAAAAATATCCCCTTTAAAAATGGAGCATTTAAAACAAACACAAAGAGATAAGCTAACATAACGCCAAGCAAAAAGGCGCTAACGCTAACGATGAAATTTTGTATAAATTTTAAAAAAATGATCTCTTTTATACTAAAGCCGATACTTCGCAAAATGGCTATCTCACGCTTTTTGTTGCCATAAGCAAGCGAAATTTGGTTTTTAAGTAGCACGAAAAATATTAGCATAACGCTAACATAAATACTCATAAAAATTCCGCCCTTATAGTAGTAAAGATGCCTAATGTTTGCCACCTCATCTTCTATGCTAATAGCAAATGAGTTTGGATATAAATTCTCTATCTTTAAAGCCACTTGGCTGATCTCTTCGCTGTTTGGCACATCGACATAGAGCTTTGTGTATTCTTCGTCTTTTAAATTTAAGATAGCCCTTAGCGTTTTTGGATGCAAAAATATGGCGTTATTTGTGATAAGTCCGCTTTGTTTTGGCATGGTTTTTACTATTTTCACTGGTATCATGCGCTCTTCTGTTAAGAAGTTAAAGCTATCATCGTAGTAAAGCTCGTTCATAGCAGCTTTTACGCCCTCACCAACGATCATCTCGTCCTCTTTCAAGCTATCATCCTCATATAGATGAAACCAAACGCGCTTTTGCACAAAATAATACTCCCCATCAACCACGCCCCTAACGTCAGCCACGCCATCGATCTTGGAGATGTCGTAGATGTAGCCAGGGTGCATGAGGTCTCTTTTACCAGCACGAAAGGCGCTAACAACGATGCTTGAGCGATCTTTTACCAAACTTATAAGATCATGCTGGATCGAGCCAGAGATGAAAAGCACCGAGCTTAGCACGAAGATAATGAGCGCAAAGAGGCAAAAGCTAAAAAGGTGATCCTTTTTGTCTTTAAAGAGCAGGACTACGGCGTAGTTTATGAAATTTCTACTTATCATAGACAAAGCCCTTTTGCTCTTTTAGGCTAAAGCAAGAAGCTAAATTTGCCCTTGTTATCTTTGAAATTTCTCTTAGTTCATCTTGCTTTGCTTTGTGGTCAAAGCTAAGGTAGTGTGCCGCTAAGAGCGTGTAAGAGAGTCCAAAAAATAACGCCAAAAATGCTAGAAATTTCACTTTATTTACCGATAAATGTCTTTATCTCGTCAAATTTTATGACACCTTTGCCAGCGTGATCTTTCATAAAGCTCTGAGCCTTTGCTTCGTCTTTAAACGGGATAAACTCCTCGCCCATCGGTCCAAAAACGTTTGAGCCATGAACGTAAAACGCCTCTTTTGCCTCAGGCTTTTCAAGCGTGTAATAATCACTCACATAAGCTTCTTTCGCCACCTCATCAGCAAAGTAAAAGTGCGCCATATCTTTTACGCCATCAAAGTAATAATCCTTGCCACCAGCCTTTATAAGC
>JAHADO010000386.1 GCA_018375265.1 Campylobacter concisus
TTGTCAAGTGCGTCGTTTGAGTTTGATATGAGCTCTCTTAAAAATATCTCTTTGTTTGAGTAAAGAGAGTGGATCATCAAATTTAAAAGATCATTGACCTCGGTCTGAAATTCAAATTTATCTGCCATTTTCTTTTCCTTGTTTTAAAATTTTTGGCAGATTATAGCATAAAGTGATAAAAATATACTTAACCTTGATAGCATTACTATCAAGTTTTTTAACAATTTTTTAGGCATATATGGTAATTTATAAATAAAATAAAAATGTGTATTTAATTTTTATTATTTAAAGTGCTATTTTGTATAGTATTTATTTAAAATAATGCAAATTTAGCTATAAATCTTTTAGAAAATGTTGCTAGTCTGTCTTTCAAAATAAGAAACAAATACCGATATAAATGGACAACAAAGATCAAAAACCAATAAATTTACGCACTTGGCGGACTAGATAGCGGGAACTACAAAGAGGCTATAAAAGCTGGTGCAAACGGCATTTGCTTTATGAGCCTAGCAATGAACGGCGATATAGAGTTTATAAAAAAGATAGTAGAGAGCAAAAACGGCTAAATTTAGTATAAATTACATAAAATAATACGTAAAATTTTACTCATTTTTGCTAGCGATATATGTTTTTATATCAAATATAAGTAGCGTCACAAGCGATGGCAGCATATAGGAGTTTAGCACTAAAAACAGCGACTTTGTCAAATTTGACTTTATTAAAGTCTCTATGTCAAAGCTGCTGTTGTAGTTAAAAAAATATAGCAAGGCAAACTCGCTAACAAGAACTATGCGAGTGATCTTTAGCAAGATGTCATTTCTCGGTCTTGCAAATTTATCATCGACCACAAGCGACAAAGTGATCCAGCCAAGCAGCCAAATTGAGCAGGCTAAAGCATAAACAGTAATGCTTTCATCAAATTTTTCAAGTAGTAAAAATACCAAAGGTTGCAAAATACAAGGCTAGCGATAAACCAAAGAAGTGAGCTAAAGGTTAGCAGGCAAACACAGCCAAAGATAGAAATGGCAGAGATAAAGCCAAAAACCTCTAACCAAAGAAGTAGGCCAGCGCATAGGATAAAAAAGAAAAAACAAGCCAAATTTTAATAACAAGTCGCCACCTATTTGCAAAGGCAGCGGCTTTTAAATTTAGGCTATCTGTCAAACCCATTTACGAGATTTTCTTTTGTTTTGGACGGAAAACTTTCATCACGTTTTCATCAGTCTCGATAAACGCGCCCTCGATCAGGTCTATACAGTATGGCACCGCTGGAAATACCGGCTCCAGGCACTCTTTTATCGCTTTTGGCTGACCTGGTAAATTTATGATGAGCGCGTGGCCTCTGATGCCTGCTGTTTGGCGTGATAGGATCGCTGTTGGGACGTATTGCAAACTTGCAGCTCTCATTAGCTCGCCAAAGCCTGGCATCATCTTCTCACAAACTGCCTCAGTAGCCTCTGGAGTGACGTCTCTTACAGCTGGTCCAGTGCCTCCAGTCGTTAGCACAAGGTCACATCCTAGCACGTCTATCATGTGCACGAGCCTCTCTTTTATGAGATCAAGCTCATCTGGGATCACCTCGTAAAAATACTCTCTCTCGCTTACTATCCAACCGTCAAGTACCTCTTTGATCGCTGGACCTGATTTGTCCT
>JAHADO010000387.1 GCA_018375265.1 Campylobacter concisus
TGAATTTCAATGTCTGAGATACGCTTAAACAAAGCAGCCTATATCCACAATCTAACTAAAATTTGTGACAAGGCTGGCGGAAAAGAAAAAGTGATCGTCGTGCTAAAAGATAACGCTTATGGGCACGGCGCAAGGCTCATAGCTAGCGAGGCCAAGAAATTTGGCATAAAAAACTGCGCCGTAAAGAGCGAATTTGAAGCAAATGAGATCGCTGATATCTTTGAAAATATCTTGATCCTCTCACACATCCCAACAGGCAATGAGAGCGCTAAATTTACCTACGCCATAAACGACATAGACGCACTTTTAAAGATAAAAGAAAATACAAAAATCAACCTCGCCATCGACACTGGCATGCATAGAAATGGGCTTGATATAAACGAGCTTGATTATGCATTTGAAATTTTAGCTAGAAGAAATTTAGAGCTTCTTGGCGCTTATACTCACTTTCGCGCAAGCGATGAGCTAAATGCTGATTATTTCGTGCAAAGAGAAAACTTTAACGCCGCAAAAGCGAAAATTTTAGCTCTTTGCGATGAGCTTGGTATAAAAAAACCGATCTTTCACTCTCACAACTCAGCCGCCCTTGAAAGAACTAGTGCGGTTGAAGATGAGATGGTGCGTGTGGGCATCGCTCAGTATGGATATGCCCAGTTTAATGGCTCTTTAAATTTAAAGCCAGTGCTTTCACTTTGGGCAAAGCGCGTTAGCAGGCGGGTTTTAAAAAGTGGTCAAAGCGTGGGATATGGGGCTAAATTTATAGCAAAAGATGATATAAACGTCGCTACTTACGACCTTGGATATGGCGACGGACTGCTAAGATACAATGGACTTGGAGAGCTAAGACTTGCAAACGGCGAGATGGTACTTGGCAAAATTTCGATGGATAGTTTTAGCTGCAAAGATAGTGGCGAGTGGGTTTGTGTCTTTGAGGACGCAAATGTTTGGGCTAACTTTTTTGGCACGATAAACTACGACATCTTGGTCAAACTCTCGCCAAACATCACTAGAAAATTTATATAAAGGTAATATGTGAAAAAGATCGTTTTATTAGCTCTTGCAAGCCTTGCTTTTGGTGTGCAAGAGAGTGAGTTTAAAGTCTATGAGCAGATACTAAATCAGCTTGATACAAAGCAGATCCCAGCCTTTGTCGTCCTAACTGCAAAGCCAAATTTGCCAAGTAGGGTCGATGAGATGATCACGCTAAAAGATGTAAGCAGTGACGGGCTAAACATACATGGCGAGTTTGTCTTAAACGAGACCAAGACAAAGAAGCTAAAAGGCTATAACAAGGCTCAAATTTCGGCTTTAAAAGATGAATTTTATCAAAATGGCAAAGAGGCGCTTTGCAACTCAGGCATGGCAAGAGCTGCGCTAAATCGCGGCATCACGCTAAGTGGTAGCTATGGCTTTGAGGGCAGACATCTTTTTGATTTGAAGTTGGATAAGAGTAGTTGCGAGTAGCCATTTTTGCTCTGGTTTTTTGCTCGCTTGCTCTGGCTCTTACGCCAGATATGGCGGCGAAAAATCACGCAATATACTACAAAAAAAAGCTCCCATTTATCTGCACGCCGACGCTAACGCTTAACGATATCTTAAACGTGGGCGATACGCTCATCTACAGATACGCCGTTAAACACGC
>JAHADO010000388.1 GCA_018375265.1 Campylobacter concisus
TGATGTAATCTTTATACTGCTCGTTTTTGTTATAAATCACGATGGCTTCGCTGCTATCTGCTAAAGTATCATTTAAAAATAGCGTCGCAACTTTTTCATTTTCAAAGAGTGAAAATCTCAAAATATTTTTTGAAGTCTTTGCGACAAGCTCGTAAAAAGTATCATCATAGTCGCAGACTGCAAACTCAGCGCCTATCTGCTTAGCGATGCTTGATAGATGCTCGCATGTGCTATTTAGCCAAAGTGGGCTAAAAAATGTGACATTTTTTAATGAAAGCAAAATAGCACTTATCTGCCTTGCGCAAATTTGCTCTACTTCGGCCTTTTTGATGCTTGAAGGGGTGATATTAACCTCTAAAAATCCAAATGGCCTAACAATGGCTAAAGAGCCCTCAAAAGTTACTTTCATTTTCTAAGAGCCTTTTTTAAATTTATAACCATATCAGCCGAAGCATGGACGCTAACATCGGTGATCCTATCTATGCCAAAGTCAAAAAATTTAGCAGTGCTTGCCTCATAAGAGAGCAAAATTTTAAAGTATTTTAAAACCAAAACCTCTTCTCTAGTGAGCCTATCGCTCTCCCATCCTGCAAGCTTTAAAAGCACTCCAAATAGCGAAATATCAAACCTTCGCTGCAAGATCCTATCAAAGCTCATATCAGAAAAACCAACGATATGTTTAAGTGAGTGCGGATACTTTAAAAAGATCAGCTCGCAAAATATAAGAAGAATGAGCGCGTAGGCAGCTAGAAATAAATTTTTTTGATTTTTTAGCCCAAGGTAGTTTAGAAGTTTGCTCCAGTCAGATAGAAATTTGGCATTAAACTCCATCATCGAGTGTAAATTTACACCAAAATTTTTATATCTTTTTGGAGATTTGATAAAAACAAAATAAGAGCAAATTATCATTTTTAGGTTGTCTATGCCTAGCGGATAAGCCATCGCATAGATATCTCTAGTGTGGTTTTGAACGCCAAAATCGCCTAAATTTACTATCGTTGCAAAGTACGCTTTAAAAGTCTCACTACCCCTCAAAAGCTCCATAGCAGCAGTGATGTCGCCCTCATCCAAGTGCTTTTGGCACTCATAAAAAGCATCGGGCATTTTATAGATAAAATTTGAAATTTCATCTATTTGATTTTTAGTTAGCATTTTTGTTTTACCGATTTTTTATTTTGGGGCTATTTTAGCCTTAATTAAATAAAAAATCAACAAAACTTATAAATATAAATCTTCATTTTAAGCAATACTTTGGTTTTGTTTAGATAAAATCAGCAGAAATTTTTGTTTATAAGGAAAAAAAATGTCAAAAAGATGTGCGATAACTGGCAAAGGACCAATGGTAGGCAACAACGTGAGCCACGCCAACAATAAAACTAAAAGAAGATTTTTACCAAATCTTAGAACTATCCGTGTTACTCTAGAAGACGGCACAACAAGAAGAATAAAAGTTGCTGCTTCTACTCTAAGAACTATGAAAAAGCAGTCAAACTAAGAGATAAAATGAAGAGGAATTTATGTCTTTTCTCTCAAGACTTTTAAAATTCCTCAACTGGTCAAACTCCGCAAAACCAGAAATAAGCCTAGATACTGAGCTTTACGAACAACTAAAACCTTTTAGATTTCCACTAATTTCAGT
>JAHADO010000389.1 GCA_018375265.1 Campylobacter concisus
GCTTAAAGATGACTTGCGAGCCATTTGGCAGCTTATAAGCGTAGATGCCATGCTTTTGGTCAAATTCGCTAGAAAGGGTATCTTTTGGCTCTAAATTTTCATTGCCAAGGCTCTTATTTAGGCTCTGGCTAGCTAAATTTGTATCGTAAGGTTTTGCTTCATCTTTTAGCTTCAAAAAGGCATCTTTGCTAAGCTTAAAGCCATCTTTGCTAAAGACCCTCACACGCTCATCAGGTATGGCTACAATTTGCCTAAATCTAGCATTTACCTCTTCAAGCGTGATCTCGTTTAAGAGCTTTAGGCTAAGGTTTTTGCTATCTTCATCGCTTAGCACAAAGCCGCCATTTTCGATCATGTTTAAAATTTCACCTGCATAAACGCTTGATTTTTTAGTTTTTGAGCGTTTAAATTTAGCCTCTACGTTTGCCACAAACGCCTTTTTAACATCGCTAAAATCGCCTTTATTAAAGCCAAATTTCTCAATACCCTTTAAAACGCTTAACATATCTTTAAGGCTAGCGTTAAAATCATCTCCGATCACATTTGCCTCAAAACTATAAATTTTTTGCTTTGCTTGAAGCGTTTGCGTCATAAGATCAACGCTTAAATTTGATGAATTATTTGCATTTTTTTGCTCATAAAGCATATTTATAAGGCTAGCTATTAGCGCATCTTTTAAATTTCTCTTCACATCAGCCTCATCTGAGACTGGCTTAAATTTATCAAAAAAGCTAAGTCTTACAAACTGAGCCGCCGTCTCGTTTGCGTCGTAGTTAAAGACATTTAGCCCATCTTTAAAAGCGATGCTTTTATCTGGATGAACGTAAGAGTTGCTGTTTTTTGCTGCGCTAAAGTTTTTTTCTATCAGAGCTTTTATCTCGTTTTTATCAAAGTCGCCAACTGCTACAAAGCTCATAAATCTTGGCCGATAAAGCCTCTCGTAAAACTCTTGCATGTGCTTAGCATCCACGCTTTTTATCACGTTCATGTCGCCTATAGGCACTCTTTTTTGATAGATGCTGCCAGCAAAGATGTCCTTACTTTGGGCAAGATAGAGCCTATATGCTGGCGTGTTTCGCTGGCGCTCCTCCTCCATTATGACGCCGCGCTCCTTATCAAGCTCGCCTGCATCGACCTTCACGCCATCGATCCAGTTTGAAAAGACCTTGAAAACGTCCTTTAAATTTTTCTCATTTACATTTATGCTTAGCGTGTAGCTCGTCTGATCATAGCTTGTTTGCGCGTTTAGATCAGCGCCAAATTTAACCCCAAGGCTCTCAAGCTGTTTAATGAGCTCATTTTTGCTAAAGTCACGGCTGCCATTAAACGCCATGTGCTCCAAAAAGTGCGCAAGCCCCTGCTCGCCGTCTTTCTCATCAGTAGAGCCTGAGTTTACGACTAGGTAAAAGATGGCTGTATTTTGCGGGAGTTTATTCTCTTTTATGTAGTATTTTAGACCGTTTCTTAGCTCGCCACTTAGCATATCTTTGTCATTTTGCAAGGCAAAGAGGCTAAGTGCTAAGCACAAAAGTAGCAGAATTTTTCTCATAATCCGTCCTTTAAATTTCTATGTAAAAGCGGATTTTAGTATAAATTTTAAAATGCAAGATAAAGCTAGCCTGCTAAATTTGCAGGC
>JAHADO010000390.1 GCA_018375265.1 Campylobacter concisus
CTTAAAAAGTATCAGATCGAAGTGCAATTAGATGTGAGAGAAAATTTTGAACTGTTTGCAAATTTCAATGAGATAATCCAAATTCTAATAAACATCATAAATAACGCCAAAGATGCATTTAAGCAGAGCTACACAAAGCCAAGAGTGATAAAGATAAGCGCCTTTTTAAAAGATAATCGCAAGAATTTATGCGTGCAAAATAACGCAGGAGCGATAAAAAATTCATTTTTAAAGGTCATCTTTGAGCCACACTTTAGCACAAAAGAGAGTGGTAGTGGGCTTGGGCTATATATGAGCCAGCTAATCGCTCGCAAAAATAACGCCATAATCTTTGCTAAAAATGTGGATGAAAACCACGTTGCATTTACAATTAGTTTCGAAAATTTATAATTTGTTAATTTTCCCCCTTTTCTACCCTTTTTTGGTGTTAAGATTATCAGTATGAAATCATTTTGATTTTAGGATAAAAATTCAAAGGAGGAGACGTGAGAAACTTACACAAAGCCTTAGCAGGCTTACTCATGGGTGTTAGTATCTTTGCTTCACAAGCCTGTTGCGAAGAGCATAATATGCAGATGTCCGATAAAGCACGTGATGTTATCGCAAATCCTAAAGGCACACTGCAAAGTAGAGGTGTTGTCTCCTTGCAAGACTACGTCGTAGAAGAGCAAGAGATGTATAACTGGCTATTTAAAAACCACCCTATTTTTACAAAGTATGGTGGCAAAACCGTCGGCAAAATGGTCGTTCATGACCGCGGCTTAGAGTGGCTTGCCGAGGGACATGGCTTTGATATGTCAAAGCTTAGTAAAAGAGATGGCGGTAAGGGCTATAGTTCTATGATGTATAGAATTCCAGCCACCTCATCGCTTCAGTTTCCTAATAAATTTGTAGGACCAGAAAAGTGCGGTGAGTGTCACCCAGCTCAGTATGAGGTCTGGAGCAGATCTCGCCACGCAACTACTATGCGCTTCCCTGGCGAGCACCCAGAGGTCAATAACAACCTAACTGAGCCAGTATTTGACAAAGATACCGCTTCTATCCTTCCAAAAGGTATCACTCCAGATGTCATCTACGCAACCGTTGGTCACTTAAGAACTAAGATGGGCTACGTCGATGCATGGCTACTTCGCGGTACTTACTACGTTGAGGGCGGTTTGCTACGAGATGGCACAGGTCAGATCGTGGCTGGCGGTAACCAATGGCAAAGAACATGGGCGTTAAATTTAGACGACGCAACTGTTAAAAAGATAAAAGAGCTCGTCCCGGAATTTCCTGGCACGCTTGAAGAGTATGGCGATAATGGCGGATATGTTAGAGGTCTAGCCTCATACGCCGCAAAACATAAAAAATCGATGTTTTTCCAAGCAAACTCATCATATTGTGAGGTTTGCCACCCAGTTAAATTTGACTTTAAGTCAAAAGCAGAATTTTACGCAGCACTTGGTAATGCCAAAGAGCTTCAAAAACACACTATCTCAAAAGGCGTAAGCTGTGAGGAGTGCCACGGAGCTGGCGGTCACCTTGATGGAGCTACAAATTTTAGAACATCAAACTGCGAACGCTGTCACCAAAGATTTAACTTTAGCCCAGATCTAATGCGAGCTAACCCGCTCAATAACGGCAAGCTTGATC
>JAHADO010000391.1 GCA_018375265.1 Campylobacter concisus
GAGAAAACAAAAGTGAGAATTATCTTTGTAGATATTTTCATAGCACACATCCTTGCATTTTGGGATCTCCTAAAAATTTACGTGCCATTTTATACATTCAAATCTTAATTATAAATTAACTTTTAAAATTTAAGGAAAAAAGAGAAAATTTGATGAGAAAATTTACTCAAAGCCCAAAATAACGAATAAGTTACAAATATTATTATCTTAAGCTTTGAGCGATAAAATTTATAAAATTTAGTTGCCTCTACTTCCGGGCTTAATAGCCTTGCTACCACTCTTACAAAGCGGACAGTGCTCTGGCTCGTAAATTTCAAATTCAAAATTCCCTAAAGCAAAAAATGGCTTATCACTTGGCAGTTTTGCATTTGCCTTAGCTTCATTGCCTAAATTTGCAACCTTACAAAAGCCGCGGTTTGCAAGTGCCGCAAAGCCAACCACTTCGCCCCCAAGGCTCTCTATCACGTGGGCTGCTTCAAGTGCCGAGCCGCCAGTTGTGATGATATCTTCACAAACTATAAATTTCTCGCCTTTTTTCACTTCAAAGCCGCGCCTTAAGCTCATCACCCTATCAACGCGCTCTGTAAATATAAAACGCTTTTTCGCCGCGCGAGCTAGCTCATATCCAGCTAAAATTCCACCAAGTGCAGGAGAACAAACACTATCAAATTTAATGCCAAATTTCTCTATCACGCGCGCTAGCTCATCTGCTAACTCTCCAGCAAGAGCAGGGTCTTCAAGCACCTTTGCACTTTGCAGATAAAACTGCGAGTGGTTGCCACTACTTAGCAAAAAGTGCCCCTCTAAATACGCCCCAGCGTCCTTATAAATTTTCTCTAAATCCATCGCTTTTTCCTTTTAAAATTTGCCAAAAATCTTAACACATACCCACTTAAGCCACTCTTTTTAAAATTTAATAAGCCCCGCCCTTGTATAATTCTTGTACTCATACAAAAAGGACACTCATGCTTCTATTTAACCCTGTTGTTTTTAGCATTTTGGTGATGACGGTGCTATGTTTGCTGCGTTTTAACATCCTGCTTTCTATCCTCGTTTCTGCGCTTGTTGCTGGGGTTATGTATAAGCATGGTTTTAGTGGATTTGAAAGTGGTTTGGCAAGCGGTTTTGAGAGCTTTTTTACGGCCTTAAAAGAGACCACGCAAAGCCTCATAAGCGGCATGCAAGGCAACCTTGAAACCTCGCTTAGTTACATCTTGCTAGGTGCTCTTGCAGCTGCCATCGCAAATACAAATTTAACAGCCATTTTGATAAATGCAATGAGTAAATTTCTTAGCTCAAATAAGGTCATTTTTACGCTAACTATCGCATTTATCGCTTGTTTGTCTCAAAACTTAATCCCAGTTCATATAGCTTTCATACCTATCTTGATCCCGCCACTTCTTGCTCTTATGAATAAAATGGGCATAGATAGACGCGCGGTGGCTTGCGCTCTTACATTTGGACTGCAAGCGCCATATGTTAGCATTAGCGTTGGCTTTGGTCTGCTTTTTCACAATATACTTAAAAAAGAGCTAGCAAACAACGGCATAAATACAACTATCTCAGACATCTCATCGGTAATGTGGATCGGCGGTGCGTCGATGTTAGTTGGCCTTATCATCGCTATTTT
>JAHADO010000392.1 GCA_018375265.1 Campylobacter concisus
GACAAAAGCGACTGTGCTTGAGGTGATAAGAAGCGAATTTAGACTAAATTTATTGACCAAGCTCTTGTTTAAAAAACTAAGCGCCGCCACACCAAGTATATTTACGCCAAATAAAAAGCCATAGTACTTGCTCGGTATGCCAAAATAATCTATATAAACAAATGACGATCCCGTGATAAAGGCGTATGCTGCGATGTAAAAGAAAGTTACACTTAGAGTGTATTTCATAAATTTAGCATCTTTTATAAGCACAAAATAGCTCTTAAACGAGTTTATCATCGGCTCTTTTGAGCGCTTCTGCTGTGGCAACGTCTCTGGCAAGAAGAAGATAAGGATAAACAAAAAAGCACTTGCAGCTGCCATTAGCCAAAATATCCAGTGCCAAGTGCCAATCTCTAGTAATGCGCCGCCAAGTAGCGGTCCTATGATAGGAGCTGCTGCCATGATGATGACTAAGTTTGAGCTTCGCTATTTTCAAAAACATCGCTGATCATCGCACGGCTAAGCATAGGCCCCACGCACGCGCCTGCGGCTTGAAAGATACGCCAGATTATCACTTCGCTCATGCTTTGTGACATGGCACATCCGATGGAGCCAACGACAAAGAACGCCATACCGATAAATAGCGGGAGTTTTCGCCCTATCCTGTCGCTAATGGGCCCCCAAACGAGTTGCATGGTGGCAAAACCGATCAAAAAGCCAGTGATCGTTAGCTCCGCATCGCCATGAAGCTGTCGCTCCATCGTAGGCATGGCAGGCAGATAGACGTCCGTTGATAGCGAGGTGCAGGCCATTAGACCGCTTAAGATGACCAAAAACCAGATAAATGTTTTTGTTGATTGCAAGATTTCCCTTTTTTTTAGCTGCGATTAAGATTTTGTAGATATAGCATAAATTTATAAATTTACAGCAACAAGCGCCTAAAACTAGCTTTGGGCGTAAATTTAGAAAATTTGCTTTGGTGGAGTGAGGTAAATTTATCAAGGTTTTGTTTGGCGAAGAGGTTTAAATTTAAAGGCAAAAATTAGGCGAAGTGACTTTTATCTAGACGAGATGGTTTTAAATTTTGAGGCAAGAGCTGCCAATCTGGTAATGACCAAACAAAATAAAAATTTAATAGAACTCAGGCGAAGTATCGTGAGATGAATTTTGGGCTTTGCATCCCCAAAGGTCGCAACTGCTAGCAGAAGCGAAGGAATTTTCATCCCAAGACTAAACTTCTACTTGCGGTTACGAGTAAGCACAAAGCAAAGATGATCCGTCTAAGGGTTAAATTTAATAAATTCAGGTGCAGGATTTTTCGCTTAGACAAGGCGAAATTCGATTTTTAAGCGGAGCGTGTTATTAAAATTTAAATGCCACAAAGTCTCTGATGAAGTATCGTGAGATGGATTTTGGGGTTGCAAAGAAATTTTCATCCCAAGACTAGACATATAGTCTTTCAAGATATTAAATTTAATAAATTTAGGTGCAGGATTTTTCGCTTAGACGAGGCGGTTTTAAATTTTGTGACGGGAGTTACCGAGTGGGTAATGACCGAGCAAAATTTAAAACCAACGAAGTATAAGCAGAAAAAGACAAGCTCAAAGAGTCTAAATTTTAAACTTCGTATCTCTCTCCTGGCTTCA
>JAHADO010000393.1 GCA_018375265.1 Campylobacter concisus
GAGGGCTCAAGCGACGCAAAAATGAGCAAGATCGTGCCTGTAAATTTAAAGCCATTATTTAAAGAGGCAAAGATCAAGCAAGTCTATGCAAACGGTGGCAAAGCTTACGAAATTTGTAAAAAATATTTAGAAGATGAGATCATAAAAGCGACAAAAAATGAAGTGATAAAACTACCATCAACCAGCCCTGCAAATGCTAAATTTAGCTTTGAAAAGCTTGCAAACGAGTGGTCGGTGATAGCTAGAGCGCTAGAATAACAAAAATAAAAATGACTTTACCTTTGAATTATTTTTGCCTTGCGCCCTTTTTTTGCATTACAAAATTTATAAATTTACCTCTTTGACTTTCGCTTTTTATTTCTAGGCTTTGATCAAAACAGCGGCTCGGTCTTTGGTTTTGGCCTTGTTTCATAGTGTGTGTTATAGCATTTTAGTAGCTCTTGTCCGCACCCTTCACATGTAGTTTCACCTATATTATAAAATTTCATGCAATCAGGGCACCACATGCCCTCTAGCCTTTGCACGACCGGGGGCTCTTTTCTAAAAGCCATCCAAAAACCATAGATGCTTAGCACCAAAAATCCAAATGCTGGTAGCAAGTATAAATAACCAGTATCGTCAAATTTAAAAAACTTCTCACCAACTTTTACATTTTTGTTAGCTAGCATAGAGATACAGTAAAGCAAGCACATAAATCCTATAAAAAAGCCACCTATGCGGTTAAACATATTTTCTACTTTCTAGCATTATTTTTCAAATTTTCTTTACGCCTTTTTGTTCGAGACATTCTAAAGAATTTTGGTTTGGCTTCTATAGCATTGTTTTGTGGTTTTACCAAATGCCCAATTGTCCCAAAAATAGCATAAAAACAAACTGCAACAACAAGAAAAAGTGAAAAATTAACTGTTAGGGGCAAAATGCCATCCGATCTAGTGACACTAAAATATAGCCTATAAAACAAAAAAGCGATCAAGAATATAATCGCTAGGTCAAACAAGATATATAAAATAGACTGGATATTGCCCCTTGTATTAAATTTGAAATAATATAAACTTGAAATGACATCCTCTATCAGCATCTTTAAAAATAGTAATCCTACAGTGTCAAATACCAGCCAATACAGCCACAGAGCGTTTGGCATAAAACCAATGTCAATTATTCTGCTAATAAAACTACCCACTAAAATATATCACAACTCACTATTGTCAAATTTGCTAGGTATTATTTATATTCACACATCAATTTGTTTATCTTTACGAAAAATAGCACAAATAACATAGTAAATATCAACTATGAGCTGAAGACATAAACAAGCAAATGCGATATAGAGTAAATTTCTATCACCTAGGCCATATGCTACAATTTTAGGAATTTTTATAAAATTTGTTAGGATGATCATTATGGCACCGACAAAAACGAAAAAATACCTAAAAATAAACTTTCGCCCCTTGTTTTTAGACTCTTTTAGCCAAAAAATCAAAAATATAAAACTTGCAATAGATCCGAAAATTAGACCAATATTATTAAAAGCCAACGTTATCCCCCATCAAAAAAATAGTAACTATCAGAAATATATTCAAAAAGAGTTGATAATAGCCAGAAAAGTGCTTAGGATT
>JAHADO010000394.1 GCA_018375265.1 Campylobacter concisus
TTTTACAAATTTTAAAATTCCATTCACTCGCAAGAATTGACTACTGATTTTAGGTTTCGCAAAGCTTGCCACTAAAATCAGAGCCGAAATTACTCGTTCATGAAATTTTAAAATTTGTCTATCTTTATTTAAAATTTAAAGCAAAACCAAAAATTTAGCCCAAATTTACTAAGGGCTAAAATTTTACATGCCTCTTTTTATTTCTTGCTCTAGTCTTTGAAGCTCGGCGATCCTGTCGCTAGTGCTAGGATGCGTTCTAAAAAGCACGCCAAGCTTGCTAGTTAGCGAGCCAAATGGATTTACGATAAACATATGCGCGCTTTGCTCGCTTGCGTTTTGCATAACGTAAGAATTTGAGTAGCTTTCAAGCTTTCTTAGTGCGCTGGCTAGCCACTCTGGGTGCCCTGTTAGATAGGCTGCGCCTTTGTCCGCCTTATACTCGCGCTCCCTTGAGATCGCCATTTGGATGATCGTAGCAGCTAGAGGCATCACAACGGCGATGATTAGCATAATTACTGGGTTGGCGTTTCGCTGCGAGTTTTGATTTTGCCCTGCCACGGTGCCTATCTTGGCGAAATTTGCGACCATCGCGATAGCACCAGCTAGTATGGCTGCGACTGAGCCAGTTAGGATGTCGTAGTGCCTTACGTGGCTTAGCTCGTGAGCTAGCACGCCCTCGATCTCGTTTTCATTTAAAATTTTTAAAAGCCCCTCGGTTACTGCAACGGCTGCGTGACTTGGGTTGCGACCTGTGGCAAAGGCATTTGGTACCTCTTCTGGGATGATGTAAATTTTTGGCATCGGCAAATTCGCCTTTTGTGTGAGGCGTGAGACGATCTCGTAAAGGCCGTGAGCGTTGCTCTCATCGACTGGGATGGCGTTATATCTTTTTAGCACGAGCTTGTCGCTGAAAAAATAAGAAAATAGGTTCATGCCAGCTGCCATCAAAAAGGCGATCATCATGCCTTGTTCGCCGCCCACATAGCCGCCAACAGCGATAAAAACTAGCATTAAAGCAACCATTAAAAAAGCGGTTTTGAAAATTTCCATTTTTGTCCTTATTCTTTTATAGCATTTGGCAGGATCGCCGCATCGATCTCAAATTTCGCAAGCTCGCAAAGGCTTGTTTCACTTTCTATCAAAACAGCGATAAGCGCGTCAAATAGGTAGTTTTGCGCAACTTTTGCCAGATCTTTTGCTAGCGTAATATCGGCAATAATAAATTTTGCTCCAGCGGCATTTGCGATGATAGCTTCGTTGATGTCATTTGCGATGATGCTAAAGCTTGCTCCAGCTTCTAGCGCTCTTTTTATAAAATTTCTATCAAATTTAAAGAGATTTTGCCTGCCGCTTGAAATTTCATCTTCGCTTTTGCAAAGAAATAGCGGTTCAAATTTGATCAGTTCATCACCCAAAATTTTCATCTCTCACCCTTTATGCACTCTTTACAGATGTATTTTCCGTCTCTTAGCACCATTTGATCGATGTCGATAAAGACGCCACATTTGCTGCACTCTTCGAAGTTACTGGTGCTTATCTTGTCGCTTTTTTTTCTATTTTTAAAAAATATGATGTAAATCGCAACCAAAATCGCTACAAA
>JAHADO010000005.1 GCA_018375265.1 Campylobacter concisus
AGTTTTAGCTAAATTTGCGCGCTTATCTATGCTCTTGCCGATGTAAAAAAAGATGTAGCCATTTGGAAAGGCAAGACTTAGCATATCTTTTAAAAGCTGTTTTTGCTCGTTTGTCTCAATGCTATCAAAGGCTGGATAGAGCGATCTTAGGCTAAAAAATGGCAAAAACGGACGCTCGCTTTTTGTGCGGTTGATGTTTCTTAAAAGATAGTTTTCAAACCACTCTCGCTCATCGTCACAGATGACTATAAAAGCCTTGCTATCAAGCAAAAATTTAAGCCTAGATGCGAGCAAAGGCGTCCATTCGACGCGCTTCTCCTCCATCCAGCTCATATATCTTTCGCTTCTTATAGTCTCAAGCGTCCATTGGATAAAATCTTGCATTATTTATCTAACTTATACGCATCGTGAAGCACGCGAACTGCGAGCTCGCCATATTTTTGATCGACGATCATTGAAATTTTTATCTCGCTTGTTGAGATCATCTGGATGTTTATCCCCTCTTTTGCAAGCGTCTCAAATGCTAGACATGCTACGCCGCTGTGACTCTTCATACCTACGCCGATGACTGAGACTTTCACGATCGCATCGTCATACTCGACATGTTTTGCAGCTGAGAGCTTTTGCATAGTCTCTTTTGCTAGGTCAAGCTCGTTTTGTGGCACTGTAAAGCCTAAATTTGTCGTGCCATCGTGTCCTACGTTTTGGATGATCATATCTACATTTATATTTTGATGAGCTAGAGCTGTGAAAATTTCAGCTGCGATGCCAGGCTTATCGACTACGCCTCTTAAAGTTACTCTTGCTTGATTTTTATCTAGTGCTATACCGCTTACTAAAACCGCTTCCATATTATCTTCCTTTGCTATTAATGTACCTTCGTTGTGGTTAAAACTGCTTCTTGTGATTAGTTTGACATTTAGTTTTTTTGCTAGCTCGACTGAGCGATTTTGAAGCACTTTTGCCCCAGCAGAGGCAAGCTCAAGCATCTCGTCATAGCTTATCTTTTCTAGCTTTTTTGCCTTTTTTTCTATCCTTGGATCAGTCGTATAAACGCCATCAACGTCGGTAAAAATTTCACACAGATCAGCTTCAAGCGCACCTGCTAATGCAACCGCACTAAGGTCACTTCCGCCTCTACCTAGTGTAGTGATATCACCTTTGTCGTCTATGCCTTGAAAGCCTGCTACGACGACTATCCTGCCGGCTTTTAGCTCAGCTTTTAGTCTAGTGGTGTCTATCTTTTCTATCCTAGCTTTTGTGTGAATTTCATCTGTTATTATCCCAGCCATTGCACCAGTTAGTCCTACGCACGCATAGCCTTTTGCATTAAGTGCAATCGTCAAAAGTGCGGTGGTTACTTGCTCTCCAGAGCTTAAAAGCATATCAGTAGCAACGCCGTCTGGGTGCTTTGAGAAATACTCACTATATTCAACCAATTGATTTGTAACTCCACTCATCGCAGAAACTACCACAACCACGTCAGCGCCGCTCTTTTTAGTCTCTATGACCCTATTTGCCACAGCTTCGATGCGCTCAAGCGTGCCTACGCTAGTTCCGCCAAATTTTTGAACGATTAACATCAAAAATATCCTTTCTCTTTAAAATAACTCAAAACTTTGTCATAAATAGGCTTTTTGAAGTGATTTATCCCCTCTAAAGCCTTGTTGATATCTACAAATTTATACTCGCTAAACTCTGGATGCTCAGTCTTTAAATTTATGCTCGCACCATTTTTAAGCCTAACTAAAA
Organism: Campylobacter concisus; assembly: GCA_018375265.1. Taxonomy (GTDB): domain Bacteria; phylum Campylobacterota; class Campylobacteria; order Campylobacterales; family Campylobacteraceae; genus Campylobacter_A; species Campylobacter_A concisus_AB. The sequence goes on from JAHADO010000005.1 coordinate 1,753, forward strand.
AGTACTTTTGCGTCTGCCCATCAAATGGATAAAATCTCTTTGATGCATTTGCTGGAAAGTCGTAGCTAAGCCAGTCAGGATACTCTTCTAAGAAGTCAAATTTATCAGTTCCGATCTCCTCTTTAAGCTCCCTTTTTAGCGCTTGTTTTGGACTTTCGCCTTCATCTATGCCCCCTTGAGGAAACTGCCAGATATCGTCCATATCGACCCTTTTTGCGACTAAAATTTCGCATTTAAAAGGGTAAGAGCTAGACAAAATGACAGCTGCTACATTTGGTCTATATTTTTTTTGCATGTTTTTTCCAAAAAAATTTTATTTGAGATGATAACGAAAAAGAGTTAAGAGATAGATAAATAAAAGCTACTTTTAAACTGCTCTAAATGCCAAATTTCTTATAATCACCAAAATTTAAAAAAGAGAGAAATTTGCAAGTTTATATCCACGTGCCATTTTGTGAAAGCAAGTGTCCTTACTGCGCTTTTGGCTCAAGCGATGACGAATTTAAGAAGGTTAGCGCATATTTTAAGGCGCTTTGCCTTGATCTAAATTTTCAGCTAAAAAGCCAAAATGTAAAAGAAATTTCAACCATATTTTTTGGTGGCGGCACACCAAGCGCAGTAAATGCCAAATTTTATGATGAAATTTTTAGCATTTTAGCTCCACTTTGCACGCCTAAAACTGAGATAACGCTTGAAGCAAATCCAAATTCAGCAAATTTAGCTTGGCTAAAGCATATAAAAAATTTAGGCGCAAACCGCATCAGCTTTGGCGCTCAAAGCTTTTTTGAAGATAAGCTTAAATTTCTAGGGCGCATCCACAGCAAGGAGCAAATTTTTAAAGCAGTTGAAAATGCCCATGCAGCTGGCTTTAAGAGCATAAATTTAGACCTCATCTATGACACTAAATTTGATACCAAAAAGCGCCTTTTAGCTGAGGTTGAAAATTTAAAAAGCCTTGCTATCACGCACCTAAGCGCCTACTCGCTCACACTTGAAGAAAACACCCCATTTTCTGGCAAAAAAAGCTATAAAAAGGATAGCGACACTTTGGCTAAATTTATGATAGAGCAGATCGGGAGGGCTGGCTTTAAGCAGTATGAAATTTCAAATTTCGGAGAAATTTGCAAGCACAATCTTGGCTACTGGCAAGGCAAAAACTACCTTGGCGTGGGAGCTTTTAGCGTGGGCTTTAAGGACGCCACCAGATACTACGCCAAAAGTAGTATAGACGCCTACATCGCTCAGCCAACGCATAGAGAAAAAGAAATTTTAAGCCAAAGCGAGCTAGCAAGAGAGCATATATTTTTAGGGCTTAGAAGCATCGTGGGTGTGGAGGCTGGGCGCTTAAGTGAAGCTCAGAAAAAAAGAGCAAATTTACTTGTAGAAAATGAAAAACTGCTCTTTAAAAATGGCAAATTTTACAACCCAAATTTCTTATTAAGCGACGAGATCGCACTCTTTATCGAGGGCTAAATTTATAAAAATTTGAGCAAAGTCAAGATAAAATACAAAGCTTAAATAAAATTTAACAGAGGCAAAAATGTTTGGAATGAGTTTTTCTGAGATCTTGGTCATCGCCGTGATCGCTGTGCTAGTTTTGGGCCCTGACAAGCTGCCAAGCGCTATGGTGCAGATCGCTAAATTTCTAAAGATGTTTAAAAAAGGTATAAACGACGCAAAATCAACTTTTGATCAAGAGATGAAGATAGCCGAGCTCAAAGAAGACGCTCAAAAATACAAAGAGAGCATAACCCAAAGCGCTCAAAACGTGCGTAAAAAGCTCACATTTGAAGAGCTTGACGAGATCAAAAAAAGTGCAAGCGATGTCACTGAGAGCATTCAAAACGTCGTGAGCGACACCAAAAAAACGGTAGAAAATATAAAAAATCCAACAAATTTAGTTAAAGATGCGATCTTAAACGATAAAAAAGAGGCGTGATGTTTGAAGAGCTAAGACCCCATTTGATCGAACTTAGAAAGAGGCTTTTTATAAGCATAGTAAGCGTTTTTGTCTGTTTTGGCATCTGTTTTACATTTTGGAATCCACTGCTTGCATGGATGAGCGAGCCGCTAAAGCAGGTCTTGCCAGCTGGCTCAAACATCATCTTTACGCAAATTCAAGAGCCATTTTTCACTGCGATGAAGGTCGCATTTTTTGCTGGCTTGGTGCTTGCTTTGCCTATCATTTTTTGGCAGTTTTGGCTATTTGTCGCACCTGGACTTTATGATAATGAAAAAAAATATGTGATCCCATTTGTGGTCTCTGCTTCATTTATGTTTGCGTGTGGGGCGGCATTTTGCTACTACGTGGTCATCCCGCTTGGTTTTACATTTTTGGTAAATTTTGGCGGTCAGCTCTTTACAGCACTGCCAAGCATCGGCGAGTACGTGGGCTTTTTTACAAAACTGCTGATCGGCTTTGGAATTTCATTTGAGCTGCCAGTCATTACATTTTTCTTAGCAAAAATAGGACTTGTCGATGACAAGATGTTAAAAGACTACTTCAGATACGCAGTAGTCGTCATCTTTATCTTCGCAGCCATAGTGACACCGCCAGATGTTATAAGTCAAATTTTAATGGCACTGCCACTCATCGGACTTTATGGAATTTCAATAATAGTCGCCAAAAGAGCCGGCAAAAGCGACGACGATGAACAAGATAGCGACACAAATAGCGACGCAGACGATGAGTGATATAAACGACATCTCAAGTTATGATTATTTTTTGCCTAGTGAGCTCATAGCAAAAGAGCCAGTTTTGCCCAAAGAAGAGGCGAGACTGCTTGTTTATCTTAAAAAAACAAAAGAGATAAAACACTATAAATTTAAAGATCTTGCCAGCCTCATCCCAGAGGACGCGGCGGTCATTTTTAACAATACAAAGGTAGTTAAGGCTCGCATTTTAGGGCATAAGCAAAGTGGCGGGGCCTGCGAAGTGATGCTAAATCAACCGCTTAATGATAATAAATTTAGCGTCTATATAAGAGGCAGAGTAAGCGTTGGTAGCGTTTTAAATTTTGCTGATGATATAAAGGTAAATGTGCTTGAGCTAAACGATGATGGCTCAAGAGTGGTAAATTTCACCAAAAATGACGTTATTTTAGATACGGCGCAACTTTTTAGCGAGCTTGAAAAGATCGGTCATGTCCCGCTTCCGCCATATATCAAAAGGGCTGATACAAAGGACGATGAGAGCTGGTATCAAAGCATATTTGCTAAAAATAGCGGCGCAGTGGCAGCTCCGACAGCTAGTCTGCACTTTAGCGAGCAGATGCTAGAGAGAATAAAGGCAAAGCACGAGGTCGCCTACATCACGCTTCACGTGGGCGCTGGGACATTTAAGGGTGTGGAGTGCCAAAACATAAATGACCACAAAATGCACTCTGAGTTTTACGAGCTAAGCGAACAAGCGCGCAAGATCATAAGCTCAAACAAACCCATCCTTGGCGTTGGCACGACAGTTACTAGATGTGTGGAGGAGTTTGCAAGGAGCAAGCAGCCAAGCGGCTTTTGCAAGCTATTTTTAAATCTAAACAATAAACCTATCAGACAAAACTACCTTTTAACAAATTTTCACCTACCAAAATCAACACTGATCATGCTAGTTACTAGCTTTATAGGGCTTGAGGAGACGATGAGGATTTACGAAACGGCGGTTAGTGAAAAGTATAGATTTTACTCTTATGGCGATGGGATGCTTGTGATATGAAAAATGTCGATTTTGTCGCGCAAATGGAGCTTTTTTTAGAGGCACTTTTTAAGGACGCAGCGGCTGGAAAGAACGCCATCGTCTTTAACTACAACCCAAACTACCCACGCTATCTAAGCTTTGAAGCACACAAGCTAATAGGCGTGATCAAAAATTTAAGCAAATTTTACCTAAATAGCGTTAGCAACTCAAAATTGCTCATATCCTTTACTCTAGTAAGCTATAGCCTAAGTTTGGTGCATTTTGACATACATATAAGATGTACTTCATGCCCGCAAAAGCCAAATGAGAAGCTAGTAAAAGAAGCTGGCGAGCTACTAAAAGAGCTAAATGCCAAGATGAACAAAGCAGAGGACGGCTTTAATATAAGCATAAGCGTGCCGCTGCCAAAAAGTGGGACATTTAAAAGACAAAGCGTCGAGATAGCCAGCCTTCTAGGCAAAAATGCGATCATAGCTTGCGATGATGAAAATTTATTTTTAACGCTAAGTCATGAGCTAAGCTTTACAGGGCTAAAGCTTAGCAAACAAAAGAGCTTCGAGAGTTTAAATTTACACATAAAAGATGCCATTTTTAAGCCAGACATCATCTTCGTGCAAAAGGAGTATCTAAGCGACAAAGCAAGGCTTGATGAGATGCTAACTTATCAAAAGCTTAAGAATTTCTACATCGTCATCATCAGCAAGGATGAAGCCAAAAGCATCAAAAGCGAGAAGATGACTACGCTTAGACAGCCATTTACTAGCGATAGCTTGCACGAGACTTTATGGGTGGTGGCTAGAAATTTATAAATTTTTTAGATATCTCTTTAAGATGATAGTGGCTGAGACGCTATCAAGCCTGCCATCTCGCTTTGTGTTTGTATAAATTTCACTTGCCTCGCTACTACTAAATGCCTCGTCTTGATAGACGATATTAGCCTGCACGTCAAGAAGCGAGACAAAGTGCTCTATGCGCCTTCTCATCTCGTCTTCGCTACTACCGCCGATTGGCACGCCCACCACTAGCGTGTTTGGAGCGTATTCATTTACTTTTTGGCTCACATCTCTTGCGGCTTGGTTGCGGTTTTTTCTAAGAACTGGCTCAAGGGGCGTCACGACCTCTCCAAAGCCAAAAGCAAGCCCTATGCGCTTTAGTCCAACATCGATCGCCATAAATTTCTCTCTCATAGCGAGCTTTTTACTCTTAAATTTGAAATTTCAACTAGCCCGTCAAGCTCGTACTCATAGATGATCTCGCCAAATTTAGCCAATGCTTCATCAAGGCTAACGCCATTTTTGCAAAATTTCAATATTTCGTCGCTTGTTTTTTCTTGCACTTTTACCTCGCCAAAAAGTGAGACAAATTTAACGTAATCATCGATAAGTTCGGCCTTTTTGCTAGCCAGCAAGGCATTTGTTCCACTACTCTCATTTATGCGCTGGGGCAGGACAAAGACGGGGATTTTAAGCTCATTTGCAAGCCTTGCACTTTGCATCGAGCCACTTCTTAGATCAGCTTGTGCGACCACAAGAGCTTGCGCAAGCCCCACAACTATGCGGTTTCGCTCTAAAAACCTATACGCGATCGGCGGCTCGCCCTCGTCATACTCACTTAGAGCCAAGCCTTTTTCATAAATTTCTCTTATCGACGCCTTATTTTGCGCTGGATAGATGATGTCAAGTCCATTTGCAAAAACACCTATAGTTCGTGGCATGGCAGCCTTGTGCGCCGTGATATCCACGCCGATAGCACCACCGCTCACCACGCAGACATTTGCAATTTTTAGCGCTGCGCAAAGTGCCGTGACACACTCTTTTGTATAGACACTTGCCTTTCTTGAGCCAACGACAGCTACTTTTGGCATGCTAAGAAGCGAGGTGTCGCCGATGAAATTTAGCTCTTTTGGGGGATTTTTTAGCCTATTTAGCGCCTCTGGGATGATTTCAAGCTTCATAAAATATCTTTTAGATAAACAACTTCTACATCTTTTAAGATATTGTTTTTGCTAGCTTTTATCACTGCGATCGTGTTTTTCTTTGGGTGTCCGATGGCGATCGCGTAGCCCCTTTTTTTGGCTAAATTTACAGCAGCTACAAGCTCTCGCCTAACCGCACTAGCCGATGGATCATCATCTAAAAATATATCTCTTGAAATGTAAGGCTGATTATACTTTTTCGCGGCCCTTGCCACGGCTGTTTGAGCGATCGTCTTACTATCAACAAAGATAAAACCCTGCTCTATCAGCGCTCTATATGCCTTGTCCATCGCGTCATAATCACTAGTAAATCGTGATCCCGTGTGGTTGTTTGTATATTTTGCACGCGGGAAGTCTTTGCGTATCTTTTTTATCTTTTCATGCATGCTCTCAAAGCTCTCATTTATCGTGAGAGTGCCTATCTCTGGGCTATCAAAGTGCTTTGCCTGCATCGGCAGATGTATCATATAAAACTCAAACGTTCTAGCGATGTTTGGCGTATCTGGATGAGTTTTTGTCGCTGGGAAAATGGACGGAGTTATCTTTAGACCGATTGACTTTACCATGCTAGCGTGCTCAAATGTCGCCACATCATCGATTATTAGCACCAGCTTTGCACGCCCTTTTACGCTGCTATTTGGAGTAAATGGCACAACCGCAAAGTCATCTTTTTTCGCGCTCTCTTTTTGCGGTTTTTCGCTATAAATTTGCTTCTTGGCTTTGTTACTAGGCTCGACCTCACTTTTTTTAGTAGGCTCTGGCTTTAAAATTTCACTATGCTTTAAATTTTCTTTTACGCTTAAATTTGCTTCAGCGCTCTTGTTTTGCTCTGTTTTTGTCTCTGTTTTTGCCTCATTTTTGCCTGCGTAAAATGGCTCAATTACTTGCTCAACCTTTGATTCTGGCTTTTCTTCGCTCTTTGCTTCATGGCTTGCATCTACGCTACTTTGCATATTTTTATATAAATTTGCAAGTAGATTTTTCGTATCGTTTTGCTCTTTTTTTGGCTCTTCTTTTTTAGTTTCTACTTTTACTTCAGTTTTTATCTCAGGAGTTATCTTTTTTTGCTCTTTTGGCTCAGTTTTTGGCTTTAGAGCAAGTTCGCTTTTGTGTTTAGGATCGGTAAAAATTTTACTTAAATTTTCATCTTCATCAAATTTTAGAGGGTATTTTCTCTTCTCATACTCTTGTTTTTTATCTTTGCTAGCAACTTTTTGCTCAGCTTTTTTTGAAATTTGCTTCTCGCTTTTTGGCTCATTTACTTTGCTTATCTGCTCAACATCTTTGTTTTTGATGCTAAGAGCTGCGATAAGTGCCACTATCAAAATAGCAGCAATGACGCCGATACCAAGGAAAATTTTATTATGAGAGCGACCCGCACTCTTTTTTGCAGGACGCTTCTTTGTAGTCTTTTTTTCGCTCAAGGCTTAGTTTTTGCTTTGATCTATAAGTTTGCCATTAGTTATCCAAGGCATCATTGCGCGAAGTTTTTTGCCAGTTTTATTTAGCAAGCTTCTCTCAGCTATACCGCGCTCAGCGTTCATTCTAACATATCCTGCTTTTCTCTCTAGGATGAAGTCTTTTGCAAATTTACCATTTTGAATTTCTCTTAAAACTTCTTTCATGGCTTTTCTACTCTCTTCGCCAACTACTCTTACGCCACTTACGTAGTCACCATATTCAGCTGTGTTTGAGATAGAGTAGCGCATATCAGCCATGCCGCCTTGATACATTAGATCAACGATCAGTTTTAGCTCATGCAAGCACTCAAAATACGCCATTTCAGGCTCATATCCAGCCTCTACAAGCGTATCAAAGCCAGCATTTACTAGTGCGCAAAGGCCGCCACATAAAACTGCTTGCTCGCCAAATAAATCTGTTTCAGTTTCATCTTTAAATGTAGTCTCGATGATACCAGTTCTACCGCCACCTATGCCGCATGCGTAGCTTAGCGCGATCTCTTTGGCCTTTCCGCTTGCATTTTGCTCAACAGCGATAAGATCAGGTATGCCGCCACCCCTTACAAATTCACTTCTAACTGTGTGTCCTGGGGCTTTTGGAGCGATCATTATGACGTCGATGTTTGCTGGAGCTTTTATCTGTCCAAAATGCACGTTAAATCCATGTCCAAATGCGATAGCAGCATGATCTTTCAAATTTGGCTCGATCTCATTTTTATAAATTTCAGCTTGAAGCTCATCTGGTGTTAGGATCATAACTACATCAGCGCCTTTTGTAGCTTCGCTAACTGTTTTTACCTCAAAGCCTTTAGCCTCAGCTTTTGCCCAGCTTTTGCCGCCTTTTGCAAGACCGATTACGACGCTTACACCATTGTCTCTTAAATTTTCAGCGTGTGCGTGACCTTGTGAGCCAAAGCCAATGATTGCTACTTTTCTACTCTGAATAAGGCTTAAATCGCAGTCTTTATCATAATAAACACTTATAGCCATTGTTTCTCCTATTGTTAAATTTTGGCGAGATTATACATTTTAGCAACAAAAACGTTGCTGAAAAAGTCCAAAAAGCTATCTTTAAGTTTTATGTTGCAGCTTTTTGCTATAATGTGGCAAAATTTTCAACAAAGAGTTATCTTAATGAACGAATCAATTTTTAAAAAAATCAAAGCACTTCCCCCACTAGACGATACTGTTGTGCAAATTCAGCGCCTACATGCTGACGAAAATAGCTCGATAAATGACCTTACAAAAGTTGTCGAAAAGGACCCGATGCTAACGGCAAATATTTTGCGTTCGGCAAACTCTCCGCTTTATGGTTTTTCTCAAGAGATCACAACCATAGCAAGGGCTATTTCGCTTTTTGGCATGGCTACTATCCGCGGTTTTGCGCTATCAAGTGCCATTAAAAAGACCTTTTCTATAAATTTAGAGCCATACGACATTACAGCGCAAGATTTTTTAAATATCTCGATCATGCAAAACGCCCTAATGTATCACTGGTACTCAAAGATAAAGCCTAAAAGCTTAGAGATTCTCTCACCAGCTTCATTTATGCTAGAAGTTGGCAAGATCGTCCTTGCTCACGAGCTCACAGAAAATGGTCAAACAAATGAATTTAAGACAAAACTAAAACAAATTTCATCTACATACGACCTTGCACTTTTAGAGTCTGAAATTTTAGACATCACAAACGAAGAGGTCACGGCTAAAATTTTTGAGCAGTGGAATTTAGAGATCGAGCTTGGAAATTCTATCCTATATTCAAATTTACCTGAAGAGGCGCCTGACCACGTAAAAGAATACGCAAGAGCATTAAGAGTAGTAAAAACAGCGGTTAATATCTTTAACCAGCTTGACGATGTGAGCGTAAATAACGCAACACTTCTTATAAACGAATATGGCTTTGAGAGAGATACATTTTTAATGGCTGTTAGCAAAGTCAAAGATAATTTGTGAAAGAATTTTTAACATCACTTCTAGTTGGCATCAAAGAAAAAGAGATATCAAATGAAGATAAAGAGATCTTACGTAATCTCCTAAACCTTGGTGCCGTAAGCTTACATAAAGATAAATTTTACCTAAACAACGGCTATGTCTGCGGCAAGCTAGACATCAGCCAAAACGCTACTGGCTTTATCATGCCATTTGACAAGCGCTTCAAGCAAGATATTATCGTAGAAAATAAAAATTTAAACAACTCTCACCTTGGCGATATCGTGTTAGCAAAGCTTTTGCCGCTTAAGAAAAAACGCCAAAGCGCTAAAATAGTAATGAGCCTAAAGCTTGCAAATGAGACAAGCGTCGTCTATACCAAACGCTTTGGGGCGGCCATTTTAGGGGTAAATTTAAAAACAGGGCTAAGCACAACCCTAAAGGCAACTCAAAAAAGCCTAAAGATGCTCCCACTTGGGACGCTACTAAAGATAAACAACCTAAATAACGAAATAGTCGAGGTTTTAGGAAATTTAGAAGATCCACTAAGCGATGAGAAAATTTCGCTTGCTATTTATAATAAAAACGATAAATTTAGCGAGGCTTGCGAGCTTGAAGCAAAGGCATTTGGCGATGAAGTCGATGCTAGCATGTATCCAAACAGGGTCGATCTAAGAAATTTAGAGTTTTGCACGATCGATCCAGTCGATGCTAAGGACTTTGACGATGCCATATATTTTGATGAGAAAAAGCGCGAAATTTATGTAGCAATCGCTGATGTAAGCGAGTATGTGACCGCATATAGCGCCATTGATAGCGAGGCTAAAAAAAGAGGCTTTTCTATCTACTTTCCGCACATCTCAGTGCCGATGTTGCCAAGAGCGCTAAGTGAAAATATCTGCTCGCTAAAGCCAGACGTGCCACGCCTTGCATTTTGTTTTAAAATTTCACTTGATGCAAACAATGAGATAAAAAAAGAGGAGCTTTTTGAGGCGATCATCCTTTCAAAAAGGCGCTTTAACTACGATGAGATCGATGAAATTTTAGAGAGCAAAAGAGAGTGTGAAATTTCATGGATCAAGCCACTTTTTAAACTCACCACGAAGCTTCGCAAAAAAAGGCTTTTGCACGCATTTGACTTTAGGACAAAAGAGCTTAGAATGAGCCTTGATGATGAGGGTCAAATTTCGCAAACTAGGTTTGAAAGCGACTCCGACTCACATAGACTAGTCGAGGACTGCATGCTTTTAGCAAACAAAGCCGCCGCAAAGCTCATCACAAAGGGCGTTTTTAGAAACCACGCTTCGCCTGATTTTAAAAAGATAGATACCTTGCTTGAGGACTTGCAGCTTTTGGGACTTGACTTTGCCTACGAGAGCGACCTTGCAAATTTGATAAGAAAGATCCAAGCAAAGGCCGATGAAATGGGCAACCGTGAAGAGATAGACAAGCTCATCATCAAGTCTCAAAAAAAGGCTGAATACTCAAGTGAAAATTTAGGTCACTTTGGACTTGGATTTGATAGATATACACACTTTACAAGCCCTATTAGACGCTATTCTGACCTTATTTTACACAGGCTTTTAAAGGCTAAAATTTCAAAAGATGATAAACTTTACAACTTCTTACTTTTAAACATCCAAAGCACATGTGCAACCTTAAGCGAGCTTGAAAGAGAGGCCGACAAGGTAGCCTACGACTTTATGGATAGGAAATTTGCACGCTGGGCAGCCGCAAACATCGGCAAAGAGGTGCGTTGCTACGTTAGCGAAAACCAAAATGTTTTGGTCGCTAAGCTTGATGATCATTTTGTTGGAGCTAGGATTTTCATCACTGGATACAGCGCAAATTTACTTCAAAAGCTTGTTGTAAAGATCACAGAAGCCGACATCGCGAGTGCTAAAATTTTTGCAAAAGTGATAAGAAAGATCGATGTATAGAAAAGATTTGGAGCTAAATTTAGCAAATGCAAATTTAAGCAACTACTTCTTGCTTTTTGGAGCGGATGAGTTTCAGATCGAGCTTTTTGGCAAGGAAATTTTGAGCTTTTATACAAGCGAAGATGCAAATTTATTAAGCCTTTATTTTGACGAGTACAACTACGCTCAGGCAAGCTCTCACCTAAGCGAGCAGTCGCTTTTTGGCGGCAAAAATATCCTCTATATAAAAAGCGACAAAAAGATCCCGGCAAAAGAGTTAAAAGAGCTCATCTCGCTTTGCTCAAAAAGCCATGACAACTACTTTTTATTTGAGCTTTATGAGGCTGATATGAAGCTAGTTTTTGATACGCAAAAGGCATTTGGGACAAATTTTGCTAGATTTTTTAAGCCCTCAAACCCAGATGAAGCGATAAATTTACTAGCTAAAAGCTCAGCTAAAATAGGCCTAAACATAACCAAAAACGCACTTTATGAGCTTTATTTTACACATAATGAAAATTTATACCTTGCAGCAAGCGAGCTTACAAAACTAAAGAGCCTAAACACCCACATCGAACAAGACGATATAAAAAGGCTGGTTTTTGGACTTGGTGGGATAAATTTTGATGATTTTTTTAATAAATTTATGGCTCTAAAAGATATAAAAAACGACTTTTTTACCTACTTAGAGGATCCAAATTTTAATGAAATTTTACTTCTAAACTCACTTTACAAAGCATTTTTTAGGCTGTTTAAAATTTACTCTTACATCAAGATAAATGGCCGCTTAAATTTAGACGAAGCGATCGGCTATCAGCCGCCTGTAAATGTGGCAAATTTACTAAAAGCAAATAGCTTAAAGCTAGGTTTAAATGCCTATTTAGAGATCTTTAAAACGCTAAATTTAGCCGAGCTAGAGCTAAAAACAAATACAAAAATGGATAAAGAAATTTTCGTTTTATCAACCATTTTAAATCTGCAGCACCTAATATCAACAGCAAATATTAAGTAAATTTAAGCTAAAATCCACCCTTGCTTAATGCAAAATCCTTGCTCACAAAGTGAGCTAAATATCCATAAGGAGAAAAAATGAAACATTACGAGCTTTTATTTATTCTTAAGCCGACATTGACGGAAGAGGAAGTTAAAGCTAAGGTTGACTTCGTAAAAGAAGTTATAACAAAAAACGGCGGCGAGATCGCTACTGTCGTTGAGATGGGCACTAGAAAACTAGCTTATACCATCAAAAAATATGAGCGTGGAACATATTTTGTTATCTACTACAAAGCTCCACCAGCACTTCTTGCAGAGCTTACAAGAAACGTAAGAATTACAGAAGATATCATAAGATTTTTAAGCGTTAAATATGAAAACAAACGCGAAATCGCGGCTTGGGAAAGACTTTGCAAAGGTATCAAGCAAACTATAAAAAAAGAACCCCGCGAGCCAAGAGCGCCACGCGAGCCAAGAGCTGAAAAAGTAGACGAGCAAACATTTACAGAAGAATAATCAAGGATAAAAAATGTTCAATAAAGTAGTATTAGTTGGAAATTTAACCAGAGATATAGAGCTTAGATATACTACTAGCGGCGTTGCCATAGGAAATTCTAGTATAGCTGTGACACGCAAAATCACCTCAAATGGGGAAAGAAGAGATGAGACTTGCTTTATTGATATATCATTTTTTGGCAAGAGTGCAGAGATAGCAAACCAATATCTCAACAAGGGATCAAAGCTGCTTATCGAAGGAAGACTCAAATTTGATCAATGGACCGACAATAACGGACAAAATCGCTCAAAACACTCTATCGCCGTTGAGAGCATGGAGATGCTTGGCTCAAATAACCAAACGCAACAAGGCGGATACTCTATGAATAGCCAAAATAGCGGTGGCTACGGACAACAAGGCGGATATCAAAATAACCAATATAACCGCCAACAAGAAGCTAGACCACAAGCTGCGCCGCAAAGAAAGCAAGAGAGTTATTCAGAAGTTCCTGATATAGACGTTGATGCTGATAGCTTCAACAATGAAGAAATACCGTTTTAATTTTAAAGGATAAAAAATGGCAGAAAAAAGAAAATATTCACGCAAATATTGCAAATTTACAGAAGCAAAGATTGATTTTATAGACTACAAAGATACTTCACTTTTGAAGTATTGCTTGTCAGAGAGATTTAAAATCATGCCAAGACGCCTAACTGGCACATCAAAAAGATACCAAGAGATGGTAGAAAAAGCGATCAAAAGAGCTCGCCACGCAGCTATCATACCTTACATAGTTGATCGCAAAGACGTAGCTACAAATCCTTTTGAAGGTCTATAATTCCATAATTTTTAGCCCTATTTTGGGCTAAAAATTCAAAAACTATTTTTAATCACTTCATTACAAATTTAAATATTCATTTTAATTAATATCAAAATTAAGAATACATGTCATCCATAAGATAGCTAATCATTAATTATATTTTTTATCTTTCAAGAACCATTTCACGTTTTGCGAGCAAACAAATACGCACAGACATATTTAGTAATTTTTTTAGAGATAGAATTTATTGTTTTTTATCTTTCTCAGTCTGGACTTTATCTAGCTTTATATATCCCATTTCAACTAGCTTGTTATAAATTTGAGAGATTTTTGGTCCAGCAGCGCTACCACCGTGGCCGCCGTGTTCGACAACCATTGTGATGACGTATTGTGGATCCTCATAAGGCGCATAGGTCGTCATCCACGCGTGAGATCTTTGCAGATACGCCATATCTTCTTCTTTCATACGTTTCTTTTCAGTTTGTGAGATGCCAACGACCTGAGCTGTTCCGGTCTTTGCCGCAACCTTTACAAGACTTCCCACAAAGTGCCTATTTGCCGTGCCTCTTGGGTGATTTGCCACCTCATACATCGCATGCCTAATGGCAGGTAGCTGCGACTTTTCAAACGGCGTAAAAGCATCATCTGTTGGCGTAAAATCAACATCCTTGCCATCTATGCTCTTTAAAAAATGTGGCGTTACATTTAGCCCAGTTGCAAGGCCTGCTGTGTATTTAGCCACCTGCATAGGCGTGACTAGAAAATTTCCCTGTCCGATAGAGGTGATGAGCGTCTCACCTTGAAACCACGCCTTGCCATACTTCCTCATCTTCCACTCCCTGCTTGGCAAGGTCCCTACAAATTCATTTGGCAAATCAACCTCTGTTTTTCTACCAAAGCCCATACGCTCAAGTATCGGCACAATGGCGTCTATACCGATCTTTTGACTACCCTTGTAAAAATAGTCATCGCAGCTCTCTCTAATGGCTGTGTTCATATTAACACTGCCATGACCATGCGAGTTCCAGCAGCGAAATTTACGCCCTCCAAGCTCATACGATCCACTACAAAAAAAGCTATCATATTTACTCATGCCATTGTCCAAAAAGGCAAGCGCCATACCCATTTTTACGACAGATCCCGGAGGATAAAGACCATTTATCAGCTTATTTGTAAATGGGTGATCGACGTTTTTTACAAGCTCTTCCCACTCAGCCTGAGAAATTCCAAGCACAAAAGGATTTAAATCATACTCAGGAAAGCTTCCTGCTGCGATGATGGCGCCATCTTTTAGGCTCATAACTATGACGCTTCCTGCATCCTTACCAAAGACGTCAGCGACAAACTGCTGAAGCTCAAGATCGACGGCGAGCTTTATGTTTTGACTTTGTGGCGCTTGATAGCTCACCTGCTCGATCTCCTCATTTAGCGCATTTACCTTGATCTTTTTAAAGCCTTGAATTCCTTGCAATATCGGGTTATAAAAGCGCTCTACGCCGCTTCTGCCAATATAGTTTGTAAGCTTTGTCAAAGGATCGTTTTCCATATCTTTTTGGTTTGCTCTACCGACGTAGCCGATGATGTGAGAAGCTAGATCATTATATGGATAGTGGCGCTTTGATGCGGGTCTTATCTCTAAATTTTCACGCAGAGAAAGGGGCGCAAAAAATGGCAAAAATTTATCATAATCAACAAATTCGACCACGTTTATAAAGTCTTGGTTGTATGCTGAGTCATTTTTGATATATTCATTTTTAAGCTTGGTGACGTTTAGATCACCAAATAGCGAGCCGATATAGGCTAGCTCATCGTCTAAAATTTTTACCTTTTTGTTTGCGCTAAGGTGCGGCTTTACATAGATAGAAAAGCCAAGACGATTGACCGCCATAGGCTTGTCGTGCGCATCAAAGATGATGCCTCTAACTGGAGGGATGTAGATAGTTTTTATCGCATTTTGCTCAGCGATCTCGTTATAGTAGGTGTTAGAATTTACACTTAGGTGGTAAATCCGCCCCAAAAGCATGATCCAAAAAAGAGCGATCACGCCAAAAACGATACGCATCCTCATAGCACTTTGTCCCTAAAAAGCACGATAGCAAGCACACTTTCAAGCGCTATGAAAAATAGATACTCTGCGCTAAAAGTCAAATTTGGCTCGTTTAAAA
>JAHADO010000395.1 GCA_018375265.1 Campylobacter concisus
TGCCAATTAGTGGTTGCTTTATCTTTTCATTAAAAGGATTTATCGTCTCGCCTATCTTTGGTGTTAAATTTATAGTCATTTGCGAGCCGTTGCGATCTATCAAAATGGCGCTAGGCTCAAGCTTTACGTTTTTGCTGATCTCGTTCCACTCGTTTATTTTTACGCCATTTATCGCTAAAATTTTATCGTTTATTGCTATGCCAGCGCTCGCAGCTGCCGAGCCTTCAGCTATGTGTCCGACACTTGGCGCAAGCCTCTCAACACCGATAAATCCAAGCAAAATGTATATGAAAAATGCCAAGATAAAGTTAAAAAATGGCCCTGCAAAGAGGATGTAAATGCGCTTTATAGGACTTAGCACGTTGTAGCTGTCAGAGTCGTAGTTTTTGGCCTTTGGATCGGTGTCGTCTTGCCCTTTTAGTTGCACGTATCCGCCAAGTGGGATCGCGCTTAGGCAGTAGTCGGTACCGCCAACGTTTTTGGTGTAAATTTTCTCGCCAAAGCCGATGCTAAAGGTATTTACTTTGACGCCGAGCATTCTTGCTACTAAAAAGTGGCCAAGCTCGTGGAAAAATATGAGAAAACTAATGGCTAAAACGGTCACTAAAAAATAAAACGAATACGCATAAAGCCCAAGGCAAAGCAGAGCCAGCGTGAAGAGAATGCCTTTCAAAACTTACCTTTAAATTTGATTTTACCGCTCGAGTTTATCGCTGAGCAAAACGGCTATAAATTTCGTGCTCGGGTTTGCGTCAAGCGCGATCTTTAGGCTCATGGTAAGCGGTACTGCTAAAAACATACCGCCGATGCCGAACAAAAATCCCCAAAAAAGTAGGCTCAAAAGCACCACAAGCGTGCTTATACCAAGGCTTTTGCCTAGAAATTTCGGCTCGATAAAGTTGCCGATGACGATATTTACGGCTAGATATAGCGCCGCAGTCCAAGCACAAGAGGCTGCGTCGTTTAGCAAAAGCGCCACCAAAAGCGCCGGGACGGCCGCGATAATAGAGCCGATCGTCGGGATAAAATTTAGCACGAAAGCTAAAATACCCCAAAGCGGCGCGTAGGGCACGCCGATGAAATTTAGCCCGATAAATATAAAAACGCCCGTCGCAAACGACGCTGCGGACTTGATCGCGAGATAGCGCTTGAGATTTGATATAAACGTATCTACGATCTGGTTCGTTTGCGGATTTTTGCTCGCAAAATACTCGACTTTTTGAGAAAATACCTGCACTTCAAAAAGCATAAAAGTAACGAGCAAAAAGACGAAAAAGCTCTTTGAAACGAGCTCGGTGCCGTTCCTTAAAAATCCGCCCAGCACGGCAAAAATTTTATTTATATCAAAGTCTGCGGGCGCGGCGATGCTCTCGGGATCGATTAGGCCGCGGCTCGCTAGCATCTGGTGGTAATGATCGGCGAGGGCTTTAAATTTGCTCTGAAGCTCGGGCATGTAGCTAACTAGCCCGTTTATCGTCTTTATCACGGTGTTTGCGATAAATCCCAGCGACAAAAACACCACCGCCGTAACTAGCGCGAAGGCTAAAACGCGCGGAAATTTGAGCTTTTCAAGCGCATTTATCGCAGG
>JAHADO010000396.1 GCA_018375265.1 Campylobacter concisus
TTTGTCCTGTCGCTATTATTTACCAAAATTTCATAAATTTTAGCAGCCACGTCTGGCATATCTTTGCTGGCAAATGTATAGGCTAAATTCATCGATTTTGTCGGATCGTTCATGAAAAATTTTTCATTTGCATTTGCGATCTTTAGTACAAATTTCTTTGCCTCGTCAAATTTCTCTTTATCGATATTTGCATCTGCTAGACTTAGTGCAGCTCTACTTGCAAGGTCGATGTCATTTGTAGAGTAGAGCACCTTTTCATAGTCGCTTAGCGCCTCTTTTTGCCTGCCTATTTTATATAGGTAGTCAGCATAATCAAGCGTGGCAAGCTTTGTAAATTTAGACTCCGCGTGCTCTTCGCTTAGTATGTCAAGCATATATTTTGCATCACTTGCGATGCTATCTTTGAGGTAAGCTCTGGCGATGAGATATAGCACCTCTGAGTAGTTCTCATCAGAAGGGAATTTCCTTATCCAAGCTCTGCCCTCGCTTACGATATCTTTTGGCTCCAGCCCCTCAAACTCGCTCTTTGTCTCAAAAATTTTATCAAGTGCTCTTAGTCTAAAAAGCAAAAACTCACTTGAGAAAAGACTGGCTGGGTGCCTTTTCATCGCTGTTTGCGTATCTTTTACCACGCTTTCATAAGCGCCCTTTTCATAAGCTCTTTTTATATTTATGTAGATGTCTATATCGTTGCTGTCAAGCCCAGCGATAGGCGCTTTGTTAAGATCGAGCGCTCCGATACTTGGACTTAGCATATCTCTAAAATCAGGCGAAAAATTTAGCCCAGATACTCTTTTGTTGTTTTCGCTAAGCGAAGTGTCGATGATGATGCTAAAGTGCTTTGAGATGGTCGTCTTTGGCGTATCTTGCACGCTTGGACTGTTGTAAAGCTCAGTTTGAACATTTAGAAGTTTTGAAGGCGCCTTTGGCATGATGACGATAAAGAGTTTGCCGTCTTGCTTTTTATATTTTATGTCCATTAAAGGCAGTGTCGTATCTTCGATCTTTGGCAAGATCCCATCATCGAGCATACAAACATAGCGCTTAGTGTCGTAGGCTAAAATTTGCTCCACACATTCAAATTCTTTTTCGTCGCTTAGCTGAAGGACGCTATAAGGCTTATTTGCGTTTGCGCCGCTGTTTAGGCTAAGGCTAAAGGCGGATAGATAAAGCGGTAAAAATAAGATGGTTAAGAGCTTTTTCATGCCGCCATTATAGTTAAATTTTCTAAAATCCTGAAGCAAAGACAAAATGCTCGATAAATTCCAAAATCGCCCCAGAAAATAAAAAGGCAAAGACCGTGCCAGCAACGGCAACTCCAACGATCACTTTTAGCGCCATCGAGACGTTTGAGATGTAGATATTTTTATCTTTTACGATAGGCTCTTTTAAAAACATAAAGACGATGAGCTTTAGGTAGTAATAAATAGCAATCGCCGAGTTTATCATGATGATGAGGCTAAGCACGACATAATCAGACTTTATAAGTGATGAGATAAGCACCATCTTGCCCCAAAATACGCTAAAAGGCGGTATGCCAGCAAGGGCTATCATGAAAATTCCCATTATCACAGCGTAACTTGGC
>JAHADO010000397.1 GCA_018375265.1 Campylobacter concisus
GTCGATGACAAAAACGCTCTTATAAACATCACGATGAAGATAAGAGAGGATCTGCCTATCAAGGCTGATAGCGTGGCTAGTATCGAAGTTCAGGCTATTAGTGGTGTGGCTAGTATCAATATAAGCCGAGGCACAAAGGATTTTAAACCAGGCGATAAGCCTATTTTAAAGCTTGAAGAGAGCCTTCTTTCAAAGCTTGGAAACAACGCTGAAAACATCACTTTTAAGATAAATCAAACTCTTGATAAGGTTGATGGCTTTTTCTCGGCTGAAAATATTGCTCATATCGAGTCGATCCTAAGAAATATCGATAAATTTACACAGGTTTTAACCGATGAAAATGGTCTAAGCGAGGTTGATAGCATTGTTAAAAATGTAAAAAATTTCACTGACAGCCTAAATAAAACCGACACAAAAGAGCTTGCTAAAAATTTAAACACTCTAATCGCCAGTGCAAATTCAGTCTTTAAATCAGCAAATTTGGCTGTCACTGGATATAGCTCGCTTCAAGATATCGTCACTCAAAAGGTAAAAAACGGCGAGTATGACCTTAGAAATACCGTCTCACCGCTGCTTAGAGAGGCTAGCGATTTTTTAAATGGATTTGACAAGACGCTTCGTGAGTTTAGGGGTGCGCTTCAAAGACTTGAGGACAATCCTTACGAGTTTTTCTTCACAAATCCAGTGCCAAATACAGATAAAAAGGACAAAAAATGAGAAATTTGATATACGCTGCGGCTGCATTTTTATTTTTTGGCTGCTCGCTAAAGACCGACGTACCACAAGCCACGATGTATGAGATACACTACTCAAACAAAGAGTGCTCAGCTGAAAACAAGCAAAAAGAGCTAAAAAATGTCTTCATCGAAAACGTGAGCGCCCTTGATATGGTCGATACCAGAAAGATACTAATCGTCGCTGAAAATAACAAGATAAGATATTTGAGCGATGCTAAATTTGTCTCTGAGCCAAGCGAGATGATATATAAGTCGCTTGTAAAAGGGCTTTACTCAAACTGCGCTGCAAAGCCGATATTTTCACCAAATGCAAAGGATCTTAGGCTAAAAGTGAGCATCATCTCACTTCAGATAAGAGGCGACAAGGCCGAAGTTTCGCTAGCTTACGAGCTATTTAACGCAAACACCTCGCTAAAATCAGGCATGATTACAAAAGAAATTTTCTGCCCAGATCCAAGCTCAAGCACTATTTTTGAGACGATAAACAAGGCTGCAAACTCAGCTATCGATACTTTAATCTCTGAAATAATCTACTAAAATTTTCTTAAATTTTTTGGCTGTGAAAGCTTAAATTTACAGCCAAAAATAGCTTATTTTAAAGACCTTTTGTTATAATGCGGCTTTAAAATACGGAGAATTAATGAAGAAAATTTTAATAATCGCAGATGGAGCTTTTGCAAGAAATTTTTTAGATAGACTTCTTGGAGCAAAGTCAAATTTACACCACTACATCGTTGTTTCAAACGAAGATCACAGCCAAAAGGCAAATTATGAAAATTTTACATTTTATCAGTTTGACCCAACGAGCCTTTCAAAGCTAAAGAGCGTAAGCGACGGCTATTTTAGCC
>JAHADO010000398.1 GCA_018375265.1 Campylobacter concisus
GCCCTTTGTGCTAACGGCTTCATGTTTATCGCCTTTGATAGCTTTAAAATTTACAAGCTCTTTTGGCAGATCTTTTGAAATTTCAAGCTTTTTCCAAGCATCATGACCCACGCCAAGGACGCAATTTACATTTTCATTTGCTCCAAATCTAACTTTGGCAGTTTTATTTAAATTTACAACCAAAGCACAAAGCTTAGCAAAGCCCTCTTTACATGCCTTTTTGTCGCCTTTTAAGACCCATGTTTGAAAGACTGTGTTGTTACCAGGTGTTTGTGTGACCTCTTGTGAATTTATACTCATTTTTTCTCCTTTAAATTTAATTTTTATGCGATATTTTCTAAATTTAGTTGCTCATTTATCTGCTCGTCACTATCGTCAAAGACAAACTCAACCTTGTTTGCACCAAAGCTCTTAGCTATCGCCTCAAGCGTGTCGCGAGCTGATTTGTGAATTTTACTTTGAAGCTGCGAGATAAGGCGAACGCTCATCTTTTTAACTTCATTTCTTGCCTCTTCTATTAGCCTATTTTTGTCCTCTTCAGTAAATGTGCTACCAAAAAAGCCATTTAGCGAGTCAGGCAGCAAAAATGGTATAAATTTGCCGTTTTTCTCATCGTAAAATTTCATATCGGCGATTGAAAATTTATACTTACATGGAGGCATTTTTATCTTATAGCTAGAGTTTGCGATCTGCATGATCTCGAGTCTAGGGCTAGTTAGATCGTAGATAAAATTTATCTCAAACTCAAATATCATCGAAAGCTTCTTCTCGCTTACTAGCCACCTTAGATACTCTTTGCCGAAATTTCCAAACGCATGATCTGTCTTTGTGACGATCTCTTTGCTATAAACTTGAAAAACAGATAGTTCGCCGATGCTTTTAAGCTGCGAAATTTCAGTGCTGACTGAGACATTTTCGCTATCATCTTTTGCCTTTTTTAGCGCTTTGTTTGACCTATAAAATGCAAATGCCAAAATAGCTAGCAAGATAGCTAATATCAAATTTGCGTATTCGCTCATATTTTCTCCTTTAAAAGCCCGCATTTTATCCTAAATTTGTAAAGCAAAAGAAATTTACTCACTCTGGCAAGGTGATGGGGCTCTTATAAGGCATGTGAGCGCCTACTATCTTTGTAGTCTCGTCCTCCAAGCCATCAAGCACCTTTTCTCTCGTTTTGGCGGCTTGCACTGGATCTACATCATAAGTGATAGATATGCTTGGCTCGACCTCTTGCACTGCTAGGACGTGAAGAAGATCGGCTATAAAGATGATCTTGTCATTATCTGCCTCAAAGCTTATCATGTTGTGCCCTGGAGTGTGTCCGTAAGCTGGGATAGCCATGATCTTTAGAGCTCCGTTAAATAATGGCTTTTTATGGTCAAAAAAGCTCTTATTGTCCTTATAAAGCGATAAAATTTCTTTTGTCCTCTCGTCTTTGCCCTTCATCCAGTAGTCCCACTCTTTTTCATCTATAAAAAGCTTGGCGTTTTTAAATGTCTTTTTGCCGCCATCTATGAGCCCACCTATATGATCTGGATGAGCGTGCGTGATGATGACGTAGGTTAGATCCTCTGGCTTTATATTG
>JAHADO010000399.1 GCA_018375265.1 Campylobacter concisus
CACACCATCGTGATGATGGGCATTATACTCTTTGTCGCTTTTATATTTTCACGCCACAGCGCCTTAGTGGCTTACTCAAATTTCTTAGCAAATGCCAAAGACTACAAGATAAGGCTAAAAGAATTTATCATTGCTCATCTTTTTGAAATTTCAGGCGTCAAAAAGGCAAACGCTAAATTTGAAGATTTTTTCGAGAGCTATACAAGAAATTTTAGAAATGACAACCTAGCAAATATCGGCCAAGCAGTCTTTCCTATGCTTGGAATTTTGGGCACATTTATCAGTATCGCCATCTCCATGCCAAGCTTTAGCTCAAGCACTGCAAATGGCCTTGAAAAAGAGATCGCTATACTGCTAAATGGCGTAGCTACGGCGTTTTATGTATCGATATATGGCATATTTTTAGCGCTTTGGTGGATGTTTTTTGAAAAGATCGGCATTAGTAAATTTGAGAGATTTTACAGCGAGCAAAAAGAGCTAAGCCGTGAGTTTTTCTGGCAGGAAAATGAGCTAAATGCAAATTTCATGAAAGCAAGTGTAGGCTACTTTAAAGATAGTCACGATGCCTTTAAAATGGTGCTTGATGATAAATTTGTAAAAGAGCTAAGCGAGCAGACAAATGAGAAATTTAACAGCCTAAAAGAGCTTTGCGAGGTTGAGAAAAATATCATCAATCAAAGCAAGGCAGAGCTTAGCGCAAGTTTAAAAATGCTAAATGAATCTGGGCTAAAGCAAGATGAATTTGTAAAAATCCACTCCGATATATTAAAGGCGGTTGGCGCGTTTTCTAATGCCTTTAAAGATATGGAGGTTAAAATTTTAACCGAGCATGCAAAGCTTGGCGAAATTTTTAGTAGAAATTTAAACGCCACAAAAGAGAGCCAGCTTAAATTTGAGCAGACTATCAAGAGTTTTGACGCCATTTTAAAAGAATTTTCTCTCTCTTTGATGAAAGAGCAAAACGAGGCATTAAAGGCATTTAGAACCTCGCTCGTGGAGAGTGCCACGATATTTAAGGCAGCGTATGAGCAAGAGGGCAGGAGCTTGGAGCGTGAAAAAGAGCGCGAGAGCCTGATCGCTGAGCTTAAGAAGAACATAGACGAGATCGATAAAGAAGCAAATTCTGTAATAGAAAAGATCGAAAATCTAGTGCAATGAAAATAGACAAAAATAACGAAGATCAATCGAGCTTTTGGGTTTCGTACGCGGACTTGATGGCGGGTCTGCTCTTTGTTTTTATGCTGCTAATCGGCGCTGTCGTCGTAAAATACGTCCTAACTCAAAACACCCTTGAAAATAAAGAGCAAGCCATCATCGCAGCACTAGCAAATTTAAAAGACGCCCAGGGTAAGAATTTCACCCTTGAAGAGCTAAATGATGCCCTAAAAAGTGAGCTTTCAAAGATAAGCGACGAAAACATAAATTTAAAAAAATCAAATGAAATTTTTGTCATCCAAATAGACGCCCTAAAAGAAAAACTAGCCCAGCTCATAGAGGAAAACAAGGATGCAAATGCGAGCATAAAAGAGCTAAATGCCAGCATTTTTGATCTAAATCAAAATA
>JAHADO010000400.1 GCA_018375265.1 Campylobacter concisus
TCCAGATAGACCTCGTGCCTATAGACAAAAAGGATGATATCAGCGTCTTGCTCGATCGCGCCTGACTCTCTTAGATCGCTTAGCATAGGGCGCTTGTTCGCGCGTGCTTCAAGGCCGCGGTTTAGCTGCGAAAGTGCGATGATAGGCATATCCAGCTCGCGCGCTAGAAGCTTTAAGCCACGAGAAATTTCAGCTATTTGTATGTGGCGGTCGGCGTAGTTGTTTGTACTCATCATAAGGCCGATGTAGTCGATGACGCAGAGTGAAATTTCAGGATGAGCTGACTTTAGCTTGCGAAGCTGTGTCCTTACTTGGTGGATATTTACGTAGCCGCTATCATGCACGAAGAGCTTGGCGTGCGAAAATTCGCTGCATGCGTGGCTAAAGTGAGAGAGCTTCTCGTCGTCAAGGCTCGCTGTCATTATCTCTTGAAGTGGGATCGAGGTCTTGTCTGCTAGCATCCTCATCATGATCTGCTCTGCTGGCATCTCAAGTGAGAAAAAAACGACGCCTGCGCCACTTTTTAAAACGTGCCCCATGAAATTTAGACAAAGCGTCGTTTTACCCATGCCAGGGCGCGCTGCGATGATGATGAGGTCGCCATTTTTAAAGCCTTTTATCATCTCATTTAGCTTTTTAAAGCCGGTGTTTAGCCCGATGATATCGCGCTCATTTAGGGCTGCTTGCTTTTGCATGTGCACGATCAAGCTTTTTATGATATCTTCGCTATCTCTGATGCTGCCAGTGCCGCTGCCATCGACAAGAGAGTAAAACTCCTGACTTAGCTCATCGACCATATCGCGGCTAGCTTTGTCCTCATTTACCTTACTTGGGATGTCGTGGGCGATCTTTACTAGACTTCGTTTGATCGATTTTTCTTTTAGCTCGTTAGCGTATCTTTGGATGTCGATGATCGAGTTTGTGGCCAAAATGCTCGCCATGACGTTGTCATCGTAGTTTTCGCCAAGCTTGTTTTTGATAAATGTCGATGCGATGGGCACGTCGCCGTTTAGACAATCAACCATCGCTTTGTAAATTTGCGCGTGAGCCTTTAGGTAAAAGTCCCCGGCCTTGATCGTGTCAAAAATTTCGCCCAAAGCATCGTTGTTTGCGATGATCGAGCTTAGTATGGCTCGCTCCATATCAAGGTCGTAAAGGTTGCTAAATTCTATCTCGTTAAGTCTCTCTTTTGCCACTGCTTTATCCTCTGCTCTTTATCTCGTCGTCAATCTCTTGTAAAAATCTATCCACAAGCTCGCTCTCAGGCAGCCTTGCAACCACTTCGCCGTGTCGCATGATCATGCCATTGCCTTTGCCAAATGCTATGGCGACGTCTGCGCCTTTTGCCTCGCCGATTGCATTTACCACGCAGCCCATCACTGAGACGTTTAGTGGCTCTTTTATCCCTTTTGTCTTTTCTTCTACGAGCTTGACTGCAGCCATGAGGTCAGCTTGCAAACGCCCACAAGTTGGGCATGAGATGATGTTTAGCCCCTCTTTTTGGCGGCCGCTATCTTTTAAGATCGCCTTTGCGACTTTGATCTCCTCTTCAAGCTCGCCAGT
>JAHADO010000006.1 GCA_018375265.1 Campylobacter concisus
GGTGAGGACGTTGCCTGGTATTAAGGTACATCCTAACGAGTCATTTGACGAGGGTTACAGAAAGTTTAAAAAACAAACTGATCGTAACTTAGTCGTTACTGAAGCAAGAGCTAGACGCTTCTTTGAGCCTAAAACTGAGATCCGCAAGAAACAAAAAATTGCAGCTCGTAAGAAAATGCTTAAACGTCTTTATATGCTTAGACGCTACGAGTCAAGACTCTAAAACCAAGACAAAGAGGGCTTTGCTCTCTTTGTTTAACTCTTCTTTTAGCCTTATTTTTTTATAATCAAAGCAATTTTTTT
Source organism: Campylobacter concisus (assembly GCA_018375265.1). Classification (GTDB taxonomy): domain Bacteria; phylum Campylobacterota; class Campylobacteria; order Campylobacterales; family Campylobacteraceae; genus Campylobacter_A; species Campylobacter_A concisus_AB. The sequence goes on from JAHADO010000006.1 coordinate 304, forward strand.
ATTTTATTTTAAACGGAAATCCGATGCAAAAGCTAGCTGTAAATGAAGCTGCAGAAATTTTAGGCATAACAAAAGAAGCAGTCTATAATAGAATCCGCCGAGGCTCGTTAAAAACGGTCATTGAAAATGGCACTAAATTTGTCATCCTTGACGAGGAGCCAAGCAGCGAAAAACCCGCAAAAACCGCCTCAAAAAGCACAAAAACTAAATCCCAAAACGACGAGTTTGTAAGCTATTTGCTAAATGAGCTAAATGAGCTTAAGAGCTTAAATTTAAACTTACAAGCCGATAAAGACAGGCTCTTTAAAGAAAAAGAGCAGATGCTCATCGAGCGCAAAAATGAAATTTTGCAAATTTACAAGGATAGAGACGAGAAGCTCATGCAGTTTCTAAACGCCATGCAAAGGCCACTTTTAACACCTAAAAATGAAAGCGCCACAAGCGAAGTGGCGATAGATGCGCAGATAGAGGACGAGTCAAAATGGATAAATTTAAGCGAATATCTAAAGGAGTTAAATTTAAAGCCAAAAGCGACAAAAAAGATCAGTGAAAAGATAATAAAAGCGATACATCACTCCAAATTTATCAAATTTAAACGCGGCGTGATACTTGTTAGAAGAGATAAAAATTTAAAAGAGTTGATAGGAGAGATATGAAACACATTAAAAAGATAGCTACTTATGCTGCGGTAGGCGGTTTTGGTGCGATCGTGATGGCTGGCCTTGCGGGCTGCGGAAGCGACAATGGCGGTAACGAAAATGCACTAAATGAAGTTGCGCAAAAAAACGGCGCCTTTGTCATCATCGAGGAGAGCGCACCTGGCGTTTATAAAATTTTAGAAGAGTACCCAAGCACCGAAACTAGGGTCGTGCTAAAAGATATAAACGGCACCGAGCGCGTGCTAAGCAAAGAGGAGATCGACAAGCTTTTGGCGCAAGCAAATGCAAATATCGACAATGGCACTTCAAATTTGACAAAGGCGAGCGACGCACAGCTAAGTAGTGGTGGGCTAAGCCTTGGTGAGACGATACTCGCCTCAGCAGCTGGCGCGATACTTGGTAGCTGGATAGGCAGCAAGCTCTTTGGCAACCAGCACTTCCAAGCAAATCGCCAAAGCACCTATAAAAATCCAAGCTCATACACAAGAAGCGTCGATAGCTTTAACAAACAAAAAGCGGCAAATTCTGCTGCTAAAAGTAGTGGTGGAAAGAGTGGATTTTTCGGTGGTGGCTCGAAGTCATCAAGCTCTAGCTCATCAGGCTTTGGAGGCTGAAAATGGTAAATTTAAGAAAAATCACGCCGTTAAATAACGAATTTATGGAGAAAATAGGCTTTGCATGGCACACAGATAACGACAACAGCTCGTATATCGCTGATGAGATCGTGCAAGTAAGCGAAAAAGAGGCAAATGCCTACTACGAGGCGGCAAACGAGCTATATGATATGTATGTAAATGCCGCTCAGCACGTTATAGACAACAACCTTTTTCACGAGATAGGCATACCATTTAACCTTGTTGATATCATAAAAAATAGCTGGGAAAATGACGTTCATTGGCACCTTTACGGCAGGTTTGACCTGGCGGGCGGGCTTGATGGTAAGCCTATAAAGCTCATTGAGTTTAACGCCGACACGCCAACGGCAGTTTTTGAGACGGCGATCATTCAGTGGGCGATGCTAAAGCTAAATCACATGGACGAAGCAGCCCAGTTTAACGACCTTTACGAGTCGCTAAAGCAAAATTTCAAACGCCTCATCACACTTGGCGACGAGGATGCGGACTTTGATGAGCTTTACGAGGGCTGGGGGATACTCTTTAGCAGCATCGCTGGCAGTATCGAGGACGAGCAGACCGTAAAACTACTGCAATACATCGCAAAAGAGGCTGGCTTTGAAACAGACTTTGCCTACGTTGACGAAGTCGTTTTCAATGATGACGAGGGCATTTTTAAAGGCGATGAAAATTTCGAGTACTGGTTTAAGCTTGTCCCTTGGGAGAGCATAGCGATCGATGAGGGCGAGCTGGCTTTGATACTTTCAAACATCATCAAAAACCAAAAAGCTATCATCATAAATCCAGCCTACACGCTGCTTTTCCAAAGCAAGGGGATTTTAAAAATCCTTTGGGATCTATATCCTAATCATCCGCTCTTGCTTGAAACCTCAAACGAGCCACTAAAAGGCAAAAAATATGTGAAAAAGCCGGTATTTGGCAGAGAAGGCGCAAACGTCTCGATACACGATGAAAACGGCGCACAAATAGCAAGTAATGACGGCGAATACGACTCAAACAAAGCCATCTATCAAGAATTTTACGAGTTTAATCAAGATGAGAGAGGCGAGAGCTACCAAGCTGGCGTATTTTACGCTTATGAAGCGTGCGCGCTTGGATATAGAAAGGGCGGTAAAATTTTAGATAACTACTCTAAATTTGTAGGACATTTCATTAAGGACTAAAGATGAAGATCGTTTGTTTAGACGCGGCCACGCTTGGCGAAAACGTTGATCTTAGTGTTTTTAAGAAATTTGGCGAGTTTATCAGCTACCAAAAAACCAAAAGCGATGAGGTCGTGCCACGTCTAAAGGGCGTTGATATCGTCATCACAAACAAGGTCGTCATCGACAAAGCAGTGATGGACGCGACAAATTTAAAGCTTATCTGCATAAGCGCAACTGGCATGAATAACGTAGATCTTGAGCACGCAAAAGCTAAAAACATAGCTGTGAAAAACGTCGCTGGCTACTCAACAGCAAGCGTCGTGCAGCACACATTTGCCTTGCTTTTTGAGCTAACAAACCGCATCAAATTTTATGATGAGTACGTAAAAAGTGGCGAGTGGGTGAAGAGCGAAATTTTCACCTATCTTGGCGCAGATATCAGCGAGATCGCTGGTAAAGAATTTGGCATCATCGGTCTTGGCGAGATAGGACGCGGCGTGGCGGCAGTGGCACGTGCATTTGGTGCAAACGTGAGCTACTACTCGACAAGCGGATCGAACAAAAATAGCGAATTTAGGCAAAAAGAGCTAGACGAGCTACTAAGAAGCAGTGACATCATCAGCATCCACGCACCGCTAAATGAAAAGACTAGAAATTTACTAGGCACAAACGAGATAAATTTACTAAAAGATGATGTGATAGTGCTAAATTTAGGACGCGGCGGCATAGTTGATGAAGCAGCGATGGCAAGGGCGATAGATGGGAGAAACCTGCGTTTTGGCACCGACGTTTTAGAAAGTGAGCCGATGAGCAAAAATAGCCCATTTTTAAATGTAAAAAACAAAGAAAATTTACTCATCACGCCGCACGTAGCATGGGGCAGCTTGGAGGCTAGAAAACGGCTGATCTCGCTCATAGTTAAAAATATAGAAGAATTTATAAAAGGATAGAAAATGGCAAGCGAACATAGCTTTGATATAAGCGCTGAAGTCGATATGATGGAGGTTAAAAACGCTCTTGAGACGGCCAAAAAAGAGATCGCAGCGAGGTATGACTTTAAGGGGCTTGCGGCTGAGGTAGAGCTAAATGAAAAAGAGAAATTTATCACGCTTCTTAGCTCAAGTGACAACAAGATCGACGCGCTAAAAGATATCGTGATCTCAAAGCTCATCAAGCGCAACATCCCACCAGTGGCGATCACAGAGACAAAAAGAGAGCCAGCGAGCGGGGGAAATTTAAAGGCGACGCTAAAGCTAAACGACACGCTTGATAGTGAAAACTCAAAAAAGATCACCAAAGCGATCAAAGACTCAAAGATCAAAGTAAGCGCGCAGATCAGAGGCGAAGAGATCAGAGTGACAAGCAAAAGCATAGACGATCTGCAGGAGTGTATAAAGCTGGTTAGGGGGCTAAACCTAGAACTCCCAATAAGCTTTAAAAACCTAAAATAATGGCTTCTCGCGAGTGCCTTTAAATGAGCTAGAAAAATTTTCGCTCCGCAGGCTATATCGCATATTTTCGCTTTATTATGCGTCGTTGATTCAAATTTTTGCTCGGTCATTACCAGCTCGGTAACTCCCGTCACAAAAATTCAAATCGCCTCGCCTAATTTTGCGAAAACGTCGCATGATTTTCATGTTAAAATTTGGCAGATTGCTTGGATAAATTTGCGAAATTTCGCATGGTTTTTGTATCTAAAATTTGGCGTATTTCTGGGTGAAATTTCGCCTTATCGTTTTATTTAAATTTGATCTATCTAAATTCTAAAGAGGAGTAAAAAATGGGCTTTTTTGAAAAAATTCTTGGTAAGCAAATAGACTTTGGCGAGCAGATGCCGATCTATTTTGTAAGTAGCGACGAAGACTACATGCAGCGCGCATTTGAGCAAGCCAGAGAGAGCTTTAAGTATTTTTGGCGTGAGCTTTACTGGGAGCGCCGCAGGATCACACCTATGCTTGATTATGCGATGGTAAAAATTTGCTTTTTAGACGTTGTAAATGGCGAAGAAGTTGGCGAGCACATGTGGGTAAATGACGTTGAATTTGACGGAGAGACGATATATGGCACGCTCGTAAATGAGCCAGATAGCGTGCAAAACGTGAAAGTTGGCGATCAAATAAGCGCAAAATTTACCGATATGAGCGACTGGCTTTTTGCCATTAGCGGACGCGCTTATGGCGGCTTTAGCGTGCAGGCGATGCGCTCACGCATGCAAAAAGATGAGCTAGCCGAGCATGACGCGGCTTGGGGACTTGATTTTGGCGATTTTAAAGACATTTTGGTAGTTTTCGAGCAAAAAGAGCACTCAGAAAATTTGATAGAGCATCCGATGAGCAAAAATATGCGCGGCCAGGTGGAGCAGTATATAAAAGCGCATCCAAGCATGGTCACAGACACCGACGAGCTTGGCTTTACGCAGCTTCACCACGAGGCGCTTGCTGGGAATTTAACGATCGTAAATCTCTTGCTAGAAAATGGCGCTAGCAAAAACGCCCGCACAAAAAGTGGCAAAACCGCAGCTGAACTTGCTAAGCAAATAGGCTGGAGCGAAATCGCAAAGGTGCTTAGCTAGTTAAATTTATAAATTTAAAGACGTTTTAAATAAAAAGGTTTAGGGTATGAAAAGCTTTGAGAGATTGGTTGAAGATAAAAATAGAGTTATTAAAGATTGCGACGATTTTATTAAAGAACTCAAAGATATTTCTTTGCAAACTAGCAGCATTTCAGCTTTAATTGAGTTACTTTTGAAGAAGAAAGAGAAATATTTAGAATTAAAGTATGATAATTACAAAGAATTAGCGCTATCCGTAGAGAATCTTGATGAAAAAATTTATAGGCAAATTGTTATATTAGAAAAACAAGGTATTTTTGAATCTGGTGATTCAAGAAAAAAATCAAACAAATTGCTAAAGCTAAAAAATATTTTAAAGGAACTAGAAACTGCAGATATTAAAAAATATGATAATTATTTAAATAATCTTAAGCACATTTGCGATGATATATTGGGTAATAATGTTTTGACATTAATTGAACTGCTCAAAATTGACATAAAAAACTACAAAAAAGGAATACTTCAAAACCATAAAGTAGAAATTTCTGAACAATTAATTCTAATAAAGCAAAAATATGTAAATAATTTTAATGAAAGTAGTATGTATGTTGCAGAGGATAAAAAGTTAAAAATTACATTAGACAAATTCTGTATAGAATATAAGGAGCAAGAAAAAATTAGATTTTTTATAGAAAAAGCAAACTTTATAAAAAATCATTATAAGAGCTTAGTAGCCTTACTTGGCTTAACGCCATTTATAATATATTTTGTGTTTAATAAAAATATAGGTTACATTCCAATGCCTGAAAGTGGCGATATTTTCTCACTTTTGGTTTCACTAGCTTTAGCAGGCCTTAGTCTGCTGTTTATATTGTATCTTATGCCAATATTGCAACTAACTACAGCGTTTTATATACGAGATATAAAAGATATTTTTGTAGTTTTTATTTCATCAGTATTTTTATCAGGACTATTAATTATACTAATTTTAAAAAATTGTAGTTTTATTTCTGAAAAATCAGAATTATTTTTTTTTATTTTTTATTTTATTGATACTATTTTTATATTCTTATATTTGTGCTTCTTTTTAAAAATTCCATTTTTAGAAGTATTTAAAAATGAACGAACCTGGTTGATGGCTTTCCATGGACTTATTTCTATGTTTAGTCCATTTGTAATTTTTTTATTAATTTATAGTCAAATCAATCAGAGATCACTTTTTGATATTTTATACTTATTGATATTTATTATATTTATAGCACTACCTATTTTGTATGCCTTAGTGAAAACAAAGGATATATATTTTTTTAAATATTTATTTTATATTTTTATTATCGTTAGTATTGTATTACTTGTTACTTTAAGCGATAATATTGTTCAAATTTATGATCTTTGAAATATTAAATACAAATATTTAAGTATTGAAAAAAGCATAAAGGAGACTTTACCGGTAGAAATTTGCAACAAAGATTGCAATGTCAGCAAGACATATTATAATGAAAAAGAAGCAGATAATATCATAAAAATTTATAATATTAAAGCACTTTCAACCCTTGGAAAATTTTATTATTTGGAAGCAGATAGTAACACAACAGATAAAAAAATAAAATTCAAACTTGATGCTGGTAAAATTACACCAGGTCCTATAATAGAAAGGTAAATTTGAGTTATCAAGACATTTTAGATGAAAAAGATGAGAGCGTAAAAAACGCTAGGAAATTTGTAAATTTCTTAAAGGTAAATTTTTCAAACTGCGAGATAAGAAGCAGTAAACAAGCGCGTTTGATCGCTCTTTTAAACGAAGAAAACGATCTTTTTGACAGGCTAAATAGGACAAATTTTGCTGAAGTTTCAAAAAGGATCGGCGAGATAAAAGAGCAGATCACTCTTGTCATTTTGGATATCAAAGATGAGATCACAAAAGACTTTGGCAAGCAAAACTATGAAATTTACAAAAAGGCGCTATCAAGAGAGCCAGAGGAGCTTGAAAAGGTCAAAAATGAGCTACTTTTAAACTCATATTTTGAGAGCCGTCTTGGCGAGCACTCGGCAAATTTAAAGGCAAATTTCATAAAAGAGTGCGCTACAAATTTCTTCAAGCACTCAAATTTCATCGTCCCAGTCGTCAGCATGCTTTGCTACTTTTTGTATTTTGGCTTTGAGACCCGATATTTTCCGAGTTTAGATAGCTCAGAGATGATATTTACAGGCATCTTGCTATTTTGCGCGACCGCGATCGTAACGGCTTTTGAGATCGCTATCTTGGTCTTTGTCTCCTACCTTTATCAAAATGACGATAAAAAATATAAATTTAAAAAGCCGAAATTTCTATTTTTTTATAGCTCAAATTTCATCTATTTTTTAACGCTCATCTCATTTGCCATTTTAGCCTTTGCGGCATTCAAGCTAAACTACGGCAAAAGTGCTATTTTATCGCTACTTTTGCTCTCTTATGCTGGGGTAAATTTGACAGTTTTCTTTAAAGATAGATCAAATTTCATCATCTATCTTTTGTCATTTCTCATGCTTTTGCTCTTTATCATTTCAGTTGTTGTCTTAAAAGATGGCGGATTTTTGGCACTTTGGATACTCTTTTGCTCGTTTATGCTCTCTTTTATGCTGGGCGTTGCGAGCATCAAAGAGACAAAGGACTTTTCATTTGTTTTTTATGCTGCACTTTCGCTTATGATCGTTTCAAACTCGCTTTTGTTTATCAAATACACAGCAAAAACCTTTAATATAGGCGATGTGGATTATAAATTTTTGCTTGTAGATAAAAGTGCGTTAAAAGCGCTACCTGGCTCACTTTGCGAGACAAAAGGCAAAGAGCAAACGCCTTGCGAGATAGATGAAAAGGCGGTTAAAATTTATGATGTGAAGTCACTTTGCAATATCGGTAAATTTTACTACTTGCAGACAAAAGACGGAGTAAAATTTGAGCTTGACTCAAGCAAGGTCATCTCAAGAGTAAAAGAGTAAGTAAGCTAAGCTTAAATTTATAGAGCAAAAACGAGCCAGATATGTAAAAATCGCAGGTTTGTAAAAATAGAAAATTTAAAAAATGATTGCATTTTTTACTCAAAATTTACGTTAATGCAAGGCTAAATTTATTAAAATTTGGCTATCCTAATGGACTAAATTAAAACAAACTTATTTAAGGCGATTAATTATGATTTTTAAAAATATCATTGAGAGTTTTGCTGTAAATTACGCTCATAATTCTATACAAAAATCGCTATATAACGAATTTAACATAGACATTTTAAACACGACTTACACCAAAACTCCAAAAAAAGACAAAAAGTATATGCTCTACGCGCACGTGCCATTTTGTCACACATTTTGCCCGTATTGCTCGTTTCACAAGTACCACTACGAGCAGGAGCTTGCGAAAATTTACTTTGAAAATTTACGCGAGGAGATGAGGCAGATAAAAGAGGCTGGCTTTGACTTTACATCGCTTTATGTGGGCGGTGGCACGACGCTTATAAACGAGCCAGAGCTTGAAAAAACGCTAAAACTAGCAAAAGACCTCTTTAGCATAGAGGACATCTCGGCAGAGAGCGACCCAAATCACATCTCGCCAGAGAGCCTAAGCCGTTTTGATGGGCTCATCAACCGCTTAAGTGTTGGCGTGCAAAGCTTTGATGATGAGACTCTAAAAAGAGTTGGCAGATACGATAAATTTGGCTCAGCCAAAGAGACAAAAAGAAAGCTTGAGCAGGCTATCTCTCTTGGCAAGATACCAGTTATCAGCTTAGACCTCATCTTTAACCTGCCAAATCAAACAAAAGAGCAGCTAATAAACGACATAAACACTGCAAAATCGATCTCTCCGCAGCAAATAACCTTCTATCCGCTAATGAAATCAGAGCTAACAAGAGAGAACATCGCTCGCGCACTAGGCGTCTCAAACGTCGATAATGAGCGCGAATTTTACGAGATCATCGTGAGAGAATTTGCTAAAGGCGGCTACAGGCAAAGCAACGCTTGGGCGTTTTCAAATGAAAAAAGCGCTGAGCTTCGCGACGAATATGTAGGCTCAAATTTAGAGTACGTAGGTGTTGGTAGCGGGGCGTTTAGCTTCTTAAACGGCGAGCTTGTGATAAATGCCTTTAACCTACTTGACTACGGCAGAAAGGTCAAAGAAAGACAAAGCCCAGTCATCGCAAAATGCGCATTTAGCAAAAAAGAGAGACTAAAATATACATTTTTAACAAGGCTTTTTGACGGTGCCGTGGATATCAAAACCTATAATGAACAAAACAACGCAAACATCAACAAAGACCTATTTGTCGAGCTTAGCTTGCTAAAGCTAGTAAATGCGATCTATGAAGAAAATGGCGTTATCAAGCCGACATTTTTTGGCAAATACATCTGCGTCGTGCTCATGCGCGACTTCTACGCTGGCATGGACAAGGTGCGCGCGATATTTAAGGATGACGCGAAGATCAAACGCAGCAAGGTGCTTCACATCATGAGTGAAAATACCGAGCAAAAATTTGATCAAAACATCATCCAGCCACGTGCTGCCATGTAATGCTTTCGAATTTAATAAAAAGCAATCTTTTTTCAATAATAAAAATAGTGATCCTGACGCTTGCCTTTAGCGGGCTTGGCGTCTGGACGCTCTCTTTTATCAACAACGAACTTGTAAATTTAAAAGAATTTGACGCCTTTGTGGCGGTTAAATTTATAGTGGTTTTGCTCCTTTTTTTTCTAAGCGCCATAGCTGCAAACATCTCACTTACAAATTTTGGACATAAATTTATCTATGAGCTTAGATATCAAAGCGTAAAGCAAATTTTAGACACGCCAAATAGCGTGATAAACGAGATCGGCAAGGCAAAGATCATAGCAAGTCTAAACAACGACATAAAAACGATCACATTTGCCTTTATGAGTGCTACTGGCTTCATACAAAGCCTAGTTTTCATCATCTGTGCTAGCATCTATCTTTGCGTGATCGCGCCAAAAGTTTTTATATTTCTAGCCGTTTGGATCGGTGCAACACTTTTTATAAACACGCTTTTTATGAAGAAAATTCATCTTTATTTTAAAGACTCAAGAGTGCAAGATGATGCGCTGCAAAAGCACTACGACGACATCGTTGAGGGGCACAGAGAGCTTGGCTTAAACAGAGCAAGAGCGCAAATTTGCTTTGATGAGCTAAATTTGACAGGCGATAAGAAGCGCCAAAGCATGGTAAAGGCTGACGTATTTCACGCACTAAGTGATAATTTCACAAACGTAATGCTGCTTGGCTCAGTCGGACTTTGTGTATTTTTGTGCGTGGCATTTGGCTGGGCGAGCCTGCAAACAGCACTAAGTATCAGCCTAACGATACTCTTTTTAAGAGGCTCATTTATGAGTATGGTTGGCTCCATACCAGCCGCACTTAGCGCAAAAGTGAGCTTAGAGAAGATAATGAACTTAAATTTAAATGAATTTAAAGAAGGCTTTAAATTTGACGATAGCTTAAGCGACGAGTGGCAAAGCATCAGGCTAAAGGATCTGAATTTCAACTACGCTCACGGCAAATTTAGCCTAAAAGATGTAAATTTAGAGATCAAGCGCGGCGAGATAACATTTATCATCGGTAAAAATGGCAGCGGCAAAAGCACGCTTATAAACATTCTTTGCGGACTTATCCGCCCAAGTAGTGGCGAAATTTACCTTGATAGCACAAAGATAGATGATGCAAATTTACAAAGCTATCAAGCCAAGATAAGTGCTATTTTTGCTGATTTTTATCTATTTTCGCAAACGCTCTGTCGTGATGGCTTTGCCAGCCAAAGCGATATAGAGGGGCTCTTGGCCCTGCTTGAGATCGATAAAAAGGTAAGTGTGGTGGATAATAAACTTAGCACCACGCAGCTATCAACTGGTCAGCGAAAGCGCCTAAGCCTGCTAATAGCCATATTAGAGCGCCGCTCTATCCTTATCCTCGATGAGTGGGCGGCCGATCAAGATCCGCTATTTAAGCGTAAATTTTACAAAGAAATTTTGCCGTTTTTGCAAAGCAAGGGTGTGAGCGTCATCGCCGTAAGCCACGATGATAGCTACTTTGACGTGGCAACTAGGATCATTTTAGTTAAAGATGGCTTTGTGCGCGAGCTTGATGAGGCAGAGCGCATAAGTGCTGCAAAAGATGCCGTGGAAAAGATAAAATAAGAGTATTTTTTACACAAAAAGAGATTTGAGTGCGCTACTCTTGAGCTATTTCAAGATCAAATAAATTTAAATTTAGTAGAATTTTGAAAAATTAAAAAAGGCGAAGTATGTCACACTCAGAGCTTGACAGCACCTATCTTGGCGCTTTTATCATACTTTTGTTAGCTACTTGTTCGTTTAGTCTGATAACATTTTTATCTTCAAAGATAAGCAAAAAGTTAGCCAACCGCAACACCGAGCGCCTAAAAGTAGGCTTTTATGAGTGCGGACCAACAACTGTAAAACAACCAAATAAGATAAATATCCACTACTTTTTTTATGGAATTTTATTTATTTTATTTGACGTTGAGGTCATCTTTATGTATCCGTGGGCGGTGGATTTTAGGCTACTTGGGCTATTTGGGCTCATCGAGATGCTACTTTTTGTGGCGATCTTACTCATCGGCTTTGCCTACGCATGGCAAAAAGGAGTCTTTAAATGGCAAAGCATCAGATAAACTACGCTGCAAATGGCGGTCTGCCAGTAGTTTTAACGACCGTTGATAAGCTCGTGCAGTGGGGCAGGAGCAACTCGCTTTGGGCGCTTAGCTATGGGCTTGCTTGCTGTGCGATCGAGATGATGGCAAGTGGTGCTAGCAGATATGACTTTGATAGATTTGGCACCATTTTTAGGGCTAGTCCAAGGCACTCGGAGGTGATTATCATAGCTGGCACGCTAACTAAAAAGCACGCTGAATTTACAAGGCGCCTTTATGACCAGATGCCTGAGCCAAAGTGGGTCATCTCGATGGGTAGCTGCGCAAACACTGGAGGCATGTTTAACACCTACTCGACCGTTCAAGGTGTAGATCGCATAATCCCCGTCGATATCTACATCCCAGGCTGTGCGCCTCGCCCAGAGACGCTTCAGTACGCACTGATGATGCTTCAAAAAAAGATAAGAAAACAAAGTGCATTTAGGGCGCAAAAGCCAAGAAAGCTTGAAATATGAGAGAGTATAAGCCAAAAAACGACTTGCAAAAAAAGCAGTATTACAGCGAGAAATTTTATATCGCCAAGCAGACGCCAAAAGAAGCAGCAAGTGGCTCTAAATTTGACGAAGAGCTCGCTGTTTTAGAGCAAAGCGGAGTGGAAATTTTATCTAGCTACGTGGAGTTTGATCAGCTTGTTTTATATGTAAATTCTAGTGAAAATTTTAAGACCCTTGATACGCTAAAGGGCTTTGGCTATGAGCAGCTTTGCGAGCTTGCGGCGGTTGATCTTATAGCACAAAAAGGTGGATATGAGGTCTTTTATCAGCTTCTTAGTATCACTAAAAATAGGCGCACACGAGTAAAGTGCTTTGTTAAAAAGGACGAAATGCTAAAAAGCGTTTGCGAGCTTTATAAAAGCGCAAACTGGGCGGAGCGCGAGATGTATGATCTAAGTGGCGTTTTAATCAAAGATCATCCAAATTTAAAGCGCCTAATAATGCCTGATGACTGGCACTCGCATCCGCTTTTAAAGAGCTATCCGCTAGTTGGCGACGAGGCGGCAAAATGGTACGAGGTGGATAAAATTTTTGGATCAGAGTTTAGAGAGCAGATCGGCGAAGAGAACCGCGATCCAGCCTTTGTGGATGAGAAAGATACTTTTGGATTTTCAAGGGTCTTTAGCGAGGAGTACGAGTATCAAGAAGAAGGCGGCGTGAGATTTGTCAAAAAGGCTAAATTTAACCAAAGCCAGATAGTAAAGGAACGACCTTGAGCCAAGCACCAAACCGCTTAAAACCATTTTTTGAAAATTTAGAATTTGAGCAAAATGACGGCAAGATGATACTAAATTTTGGCCCACAGCACCCAAGCGCACACGGACAGCTAAAACTAGTGCTTGAGCTTGACGGCGAAAAGGTCATGCGCGCTATGCCAGAAGTTGGCTTTATGCACCGAGGCGTTGAAAAGATGGCTGAAAATATGACCTATCAGGAGTTTATCCCAGTAACTGACAGGGTCGATTACATCGCATCAAGTGCCAATAACTACGCATTTTGCGCGGCTGTGGAGAAGCTTTGCGCCATAGAAGTGCCTCGCCGTGCGCAGATCATTAGAGTGATGCTTTTAGAGCTAAACCGCATCAGCTCGCACCTTTTATTTTTAGCCACACACGCCCTTGACGTGGGGGCAATGAGCGTCTTTTTATACGCATTTAGAGAGCGCGAATACGTCCTTGATCTCATAGAAAAATACTGCGGCGCAAGGCTAACTCACAGCTCAATAAGGATCGGTGGCGTGCCGCTTGATCTGCCTGATGGCTGGTGCGAGGAACTGCTTAAATTTTGCGAGAAATTTCCAAGCGACATCACACTTTATGAAGATCTGCTAAGTGAAAATAGAATTTGGCAAGCAAGGTTAATAGACGTGGGTGTAGTTAGCAAAGAGCTAGCCCTTAGTAGCGGCTGCTCTGGCGTCATGCTAAGAGCAAGTGGCATTGCACGCGACATCAGAAAAGAAGAGCCATATCTCATCTACGACGAGCTAGAATTTGACGTGCCTTACGCCACCAAGGGCGACTGCTACGCGAGATACCTGCTTTATATGAAAGAGATGCGCGAGTGCGTGAAAATTTTAAAGCAGTGTGTTAGCAAATATCAGACAAGTAGTCCAGCCATCATCGCCGACGCGCCAGAGTATGTGAGCGCTTCAAAAGAGCAGATAATGAGCCAAAACTACTCATTAATGCAGCATTTTGTGCTAATAACTCAGGGGCTAAAGCCACCAAAGGGTGAAATTTACTTTGCTAGTGAGTCGCCAAAGGGCGAGCTTGGAATTTATATAAACTCAGACGGCAGCGCAAGCCCATATCGCCTAAAAATCCGCACGCCAAGCTTTTGGCACTGCGCTATTTATGAAGATATGCTAGTTGGGCAGTACGTGGCAGACGTGGCCGCGATAATTGGCAGCACAAATATCATCTTAGGCGAGGTTGATAGATGAGAAGGGTCGATCTTAGGCATCTAAAGGGCGAGTTTTTGAGCGCTCTTGGACAGCAGATAAAGGCTAGCGAGCCAGGCGAAGTGGTGATATTTTTGTTTGAGATAGGTGATTACAGTGGCGTAACAAAGGCCGTAAATTTGGCTTATAACTTAAACTGCGAGGTGATGAACTCGCTTAAATTTAACCAAGTTGATTGGGTATTAACGATAAAAAAGGGCAAGATATGAAATTTAATGATCTAATAGCAGGCAAGAGCCTAAGTATCGCAAATTTACTAAGTTTGAGCGACAAAAATTTAGCAAAAAAGATAAAAGAGCACGAGTTTAAATACATCTCATGCTTTGAAGATAACGAGCTTGGCAGTAAAAATTTGATCCGCTGCGAGATAGGATCGATAAGCTATGTCTTAGCGCTTCTTTGCAAGTATGCAAATTTGGTGCAAAATGAGTTTTTTGATGAGCTTGATGATGGGCTCATAAGTGGCGAGTGCAACGTGGGCGAGGAGGAGTTTGAAGAGCTTGGCGAGTGGATAAAGGACGTTAAAAACGTGATCATTGATGACTCCTTTTTTACTCATCCAGACAAAGATGCGATCTTTTGGCTACTTGAAATTTTAGGCAAAAATGTCGTCTTAGCAGGCGGCGAAGTGAGAGAATTTGCAGCAGGCGGCGAAGTTGGCGAGCTAAGAGAGCTTGACAATTTTGACGGAGCGGTCGTCTATCTAAACAAAAACGCAAGCGATGAGATCGTGGGCGGCGTGCAGTTTGGCATCGTGGCAAAGGCAAAGGATGGCGAAACATTAAATTTAAAGGCAAAAGACTTTAATGTGAGCGCTAAATTTAGGCTTGATCGAGCGCTAAAAGGCACGGTTGCCCTGCTTGGCGCAAAAAATTTTGATGGATATGCATTTAAACAAGTAGTAGTTAGCAAATGAAAATCACCATAAACGATCAAATTTTAGAGGCAAACGAGGGCGAGAGTATCCTAAATATCGCAAGAGCAAATGGCATCTACATCCCTGCGCTTTGCTACCTTAGCGGCTGTTCGCCAACGCTTGCTTGCAGGCTTTGCATGGTCGAAGCAAACGGCAAAGTGGTCTATAGCTGTAACGCCAAAGCCAAAGAGGATATGCAAATTTACACAAATACGCCAGAGATCGCTGCCGAGCGAAATGCGATCATGCAGACCTACTGCGTCAATCACCCCCTTCAATGCGGTGTTTGCGATAAAAGTGGCGAGTGCGAATTGCAAAATTTAACGGCGCATCTGCGTGTAAAAGAGCAAAGCTTTGCCATCACAGACACGCACAAACCGCACAAAAAATGGGGGCTCATAAACTACGACCCAGCCCTTTGCGTGGTCTGTGAGAGGTGCGTGACGGTTTGCAAAGATAAGATCGGCGAGAGCGCGCTAAAAACGGTGCCAAGGGGCGTTGAGGTGCCAAAAGAGCTAAAAGAGAGCATGCCAAAAGATGCCTACGCCGTTTTTAGCAAGATGCAAAAGAGCTTAATTGCCCCAAGTGCGGGCGAAAATTTGGACTGCTCATTTTGCGGCGAATGTATCAGCGTCTGCCCTGTTGGCGCGCTTGTTAGCTCAAATTTTCAGTATAGCTCAAACATCTGGGAGCTAAACCGCGTCCCAGTGGCAAATCCGCACCAAAGCGACTGCGAGCTCATTTTTTATGACGTAAAAGAAAGAAGCACTAGCGATAGAAGCAAGCAAATTTACCGCGTTAGCAACGACTTTCACTTTGGAGAAATCAGCGGTGCGGCAAGGTTTGGCTACGATTTTCACAACGAAAATGCCCGTAAAAATGAGGCGAAATTTAACGAGCTCATTTCAAATTTTAAAAACGGCAACATAAAAAATATAAAATTTAATAGCTTCATAACAAATGAAGAGGCGCTTATTTTGGAGCGCTTGAGAGAGAAATTTGATCTAAATTTATTAAACGATGAGGCTTTTAAATTTCAAAATTTCTTAAATATTTTTAGCGAATTTAGCTGTATTAGATCATATAACGAAGACTATGTGAGCCTTAAAAATAGCGACTTTATCATCACGGCTGGCAGCTTCTTACGCCACGAGAGCCCAGTTACAAGCTATAAGCTAAATAACGCCCTTAAGATGAATAAAGCGGCTGGAATTTACTTTCATCACATCGCTGATGAGGTGGTGAAGAAATTTTCAAAGAATTTTACCTGTGTGAGCTATGAGGCTGGGGATTTGGAGCAAATTTTACTCTTTGTGCTTAAAAACTGGGGTGAAAATTTACCAGCAGTACTTCAGACAAGACTTGAAAAATTTGATGAAAACTTTGGCGTGGAGGCAGCTGCTCTTAGCGAGGGTAAAGCTAAATTTACGCTCATTTTAGGTAGCGACTTTTACGCTCATGAAAATGCAAATTTACTTGCAGCCCTTGCTGGAGTGATCGCAAGAGCTACGCCCTTTGCTGTGATGCTCATACCG
>JAHADO010000401.1 GCA_018375265.1 Campylobacter concisus
ATTCTAGTTTTTTTTAATATTGATGACATATTTATGGCCTGTGCCAGTTTCAAAGTACCAAAGCTCATTTGCATCGACAAATACTACGCCAAAGCCCTCGCCAGCGCCTTTTGTCTCCACTATCTCGCCAAGAAGCTTAACGCCCTCTTTTGCGCTTTTGATGCGTGGCAAAAGCACATCTGGGATGTCATCTTCTGTGATGCCAGTCTCTTCGTTGTATGGATCAACTTTTAAAAGCTCATCTTTTGCGTAGATGGTCTCAGTGCCGCTTAGTCCAACGCCAGCCTCGTTGTAGCCGACTGCACCGTGAAGTTTTGTGTGTGAGTTTGCGATAGTTGTGTATCTCATGCCATCTTTTGGGAGTGGATATGTAAAGTCATTTGCGCCGTCATGCGCCTTTGAGCTGTGCATGCCAGTTTGGTTTTTCGTAGCTGGATGTATCAAAAAGACTTGAGCCTTTATAGCCTTGCTATCAGCGCTCCTAGCCACTAGCATAGAGCCGTCGTTTGAAGCTTTATCTCCTACTAAAATGGTAGTGCATGCCAAGCTACTTGTGCCTAAAATCGCACTCATAGCGACGATTGATGCGAGAATTTTCCCTTTCATTTTTACTCCTTTAGTAAAATAAATTTCTTATATGTGATTATATTTCAAATTTAATAATTTAGTTCTAAATTTTAAAACTTTTTTAAGTTAAATGTAAATTTATTGCAAATTTTGTCTAAGTGAAATTTAAATTTTCTAAAGGATTTTTCGCTATAATCCAAATCTTACGCACTTGCGTATAAAATTTCAAAAAGGATTAGCATGCCAAAGATGAAAACCGTTCGCGGTGCTGCTAAGCGCTTTAAAGTAGGTAAAAATAAGATAAAAAGAGGCTCTGCTTTTAGAAGCCATATCTTAACAAAAAAACCTACTAAGCGTATGAGAGATTTGCGTGGCCCAAAATACGTGGACAGCACAAATGTCCCAGCCGTTCGCAAAATGCTCGGCGTATAAGCAGCTGTAGATTTAAGTTTTTGACAAAAAGTCATTCAAACTCCCCCAAATTTAGGGGCAAGACTCACTTTGTGAGCGCCAATTTGTAAAAGGATAAATATGGCAAGAGTAAAAACAGGCGTAGTTAGAAGAAGACGCCATAAGAAAGTTTTAAAGCTAGCACGTGGCTTTTTCAGTGCTAGACATAAACACTTTAGAAAAGCTAAAGAGCAACTAGAGAGAAGTTTAGTTTACGCATACCGCGACAGACGCCAGAAAAAACGTGATTTCAGACGTTTATGGATCGTTCGTATCAACGCAGCTTGCAGACTAAACGACATTAGCTATTCAAGATTTATCAACGGCTTAAACAAAGCCAAGATCGAACTTGATAGAAAAATTTTAGCTGATCTAGCTATGAATGACGCGAAGGCATTTGCGGCACTTGCAAAACAAGCAAAAGATGCTTTGAAATAACACCTTTTCTCCGCTTCGGCGGAGATATTCTTTTTTATACTTTAAAATTTAATAACAAAAACTCTTTGTTTTACACAAAATTTGATATGAAATTTAAATTTACTAC
>JAHADO010000402.1 GCA_018375265.1 Campylobacter concisus
AAATTTTTATGATCCAGGTCTTTTGCGTCAGGCAACATCTGCTTGATCTTGTTTGAAAGCTCACTTATGCTTTGGCTGCTACCTGCGATCTTGTCGCCTTCCTTGACGTTTTTCATAAACTCATCAACCTGTGGGCGAATTTGCTTCATCGCCTCTTCGATCTCTTTCATATCTTGCTCGTCTATACCGTTGCCTTTATAGGCAAACTCATAGCCGTATTCGTGCGTGAGAGTTAGACTTCTTTGGCTTGAAGTGCCATTTTTTTGGCTTGAAAACTCTAAGTTTTTGTTGTCATACATAGAAAAGCTTATCTCGTCGCCTGAGCTAGTCTTCATCGAAAAGCTCATGTTGTTGTAGCTTCCTTGAGAGTAAAAATTTGTTTGCATTTTTAAATCCTTTTGAGGCTAAATCGGCAAATTTTTAATTTCATAAAGCAAAATTTTGTAAAATGCGTCAAAAAAGGACGGGCGATGTGTTGTTTTGGGACTAGGATCTTTTTGCTGATGCTTATCACTGTTTTAAGCTTCGTTTTTGCTAAGCTTTGGCCTGTTTTGCCAGTCGTTGGCTACTACTTGATACTTGCAAATTTGCTTGCCATTTTGATGTTTTCACTATTTTTTAGAGGGCTTTTGCCAAGCTTTGTAAAGGTAAATGCGATCCACTATTTTTCGCTAATTGGTGGCTTTTTTGGGGCATTTTTAACGATGCTTGCTTTTAAAAAGGTTGCAAAAGATAAATTTACTCTAATAGAGCTCATTATTTTTACGCTTTGGGTGCTAATAATCGCCGTAGTCATCTTTAAATTTCAAACCATTCTTGACATTTTTAGGGGAATTTAGATGGATGAGAGGATAGTTAAATTTTTAAAAAAGATGCATCTTGCAAGCGTCTGCGCCATTGATGATGAGGGGCAGCCTTACGCTTTTAGCGCATTTTACGCCTTTGATGAGCTAAATTTTTGCCTTTTGCTAGCTAGCTCTGATGAGAGCTCACATATCAAATTTTTAAAAAACTCAAAGCTCGTTGCTGGCACCATCGCTCTTGATACAAAGATCGTTGGTAAGATAGAGGGTGTGCAGTTTCAAGGGGTGATGAGAGAGGCTAGCGCAAGCGAGCGAGAAATTTACTTTAAAAGATTTTTTTATGCAAAAGCGATGGATCCAAAAATTTGGTCTATAAGCCTTGAAAAGGTTAAATTTACGAGCAACACTCTAGGTTTTGGTAAGAAAATTTTTTGGCAAAAGTAGCTAAAAATCGCATAATATTTTCGTGTTAGCTTAAAAGATGCTCTTTCTTAAGGCATTTAGAATAACGCTTTTATGAAACGAAAGGTACATGTACCATATAAAAATTTTTTTTAAAATTTTTTACACAAAAGTTACGCAAAATGCCTTTTTTAGGGGGAATTTTAAAAATATTAAAGTGTGATAAAAGAGTATTAAATAACTAAAAATAAACTTAAATTTACCCAAATTTTACTTAATATCCCCAGCCTCACTCTTATTATATAATCGCCGAAAAATTATATAAGGAGAGTTTTATGGCTAAAGAAGC
>JAHADO010000403.1 GCA_018375265.1 Campylobacter concisus
ATATCTACACAGGCGAGGGCAATGATAGCCTAACTATCAAAGGCAGCACTGAAATAAAAAATAATAGCGCCGTACATAATGACCCTATAAGCTCACCAGCTCACGTGGCAAATCCAGTAGCTAACCAAGCTGGAATTTACTCAAACTACATAGAGATGGGCAAAGGTCGCGATAGCTTAACTATCGAAAGAGGCGCTGAAATTTCAAACACTAAGATAAACACTAGCTCAGCTGATGCTGGAGTGAGCGACGATAGAGACAGCGTAGATGTTACTGGCGCTAAATTTAACAACGCTGCCATTGAGACTGGATATGGCGATGATGTGATAAATTTAAAAGATGTCACCATGATCTCAAATGATGGATTTAGCACATATATCGGTGCAGGCGGCGGAAATGACACTATTAACGTCTCTGGAAATAGCTCATTTGACAAGGCTATCATCTACACAAACGGCGGAGATGACCATGTAAATGTCGATGGTGACGTCTCTATGGTGGATTCAAACATTATGCTTGAAAATGGCAACGTAACGCTAAATGTCGCAAAGGCTACTGGTCTAGTTGATACAAACATAGAGGGTGCAGGCGTTGGAAATGCTGGCGTAAAAACCGTTACTATCGATAACGCTGAGCTTAGAAGGGTTACTATAAATACCGCAGATGACGGCGATAGCGTGACTATCGGAGCTGGCACTCATGATAATACTGATGTTAAAATTTTCACTCAAGGTGGAGACGATACGATAAATATCAACTCTGACCTAACTGGCACATCAAGTGTAAATTTAAGTCCAGCTGCAGGCGAAGCCGCACATGACTACGATACATCAAACATCAACTCAGGCAAAGGCAACGACACTATCAATATAGCTGATAACGTGACACTAACTAACACCTACCTTTCAGGTGGTGACGGCAATGACTTAGTCGATCTTGGCAAGGATGTAAGCCTAAATGGCACTGCTATAAATGGAGGAGATGGCATAGATACGCTAAAAGTTCATGACGCATCATTTAATACGACAAATGCTGGCAAGATAAGTGGCTTTGAGGTGCTTGATATGTCAGACGCAGATAAGGAATTTACATTCCACCATGCTTCAGATATCGCAAATTTCATAAAAAATGTCGGTGGCGAAGGTGCAACATCGCTATTCGTAAAAGGTGTAGAAGGTGTTGGTAAATTTACAGAAGGCTCATCTGAAATAGCAAGTGCTGGTACAGTAGATAGCAATGGAAACCACGTATATAGCGTAAATGATGGCGGTCAGACATTTATTCTTACAATAGAAAATGATATTACTATAAATCCTTCAATGTAAAATTTAGACCCATTTTTTGGGTCTAAACTCCCCTTGCTCCGTTTAATAAAATTTTTTATACAAAAAGCCTAAATTTAGGCATTTCTTTTGATAATCAATATAATTTATATTTCAATGTGATTTAAAAACGCTTATTAAAATCCAAAAGTCAATTTTTTTAAGAAAGGATTAATATGAGCGTAGAGGTAGCCGACAAAGAGGGGTTAAATTTA
>JAHADO010000404.1 GCA_018375265.1 Campylobacter concisus
CACGGAAATTTAAACGTGCTCACGAAAGACGTGCCATCAAGCAAGATGAGCCAGAGCAACACCGCTCACACAAGCCTTGTCGAGGTCGAGAAATTTAAGGGCACGCCAAAACGTGTCAGGGCGTTTGACGCACCAAAGATCGGTGCAAGAAAGGCCTAAAAGTAACACTTTGAAATTTTAAAGTGCCAAAAGCTATCCTTTTTTAAATAATTAGAGTTAAAATCTAAGAAAAAAGAAAGGATAGCTCATGAAAATCACCGAAATAGACACTCCAGCACTGCTCATAGACAGGGAGATAGTGCTAAAAAACTTAGACAAAATGCAAAAATACGCTGATAAATTTAACGTAAGCTTAAGACCACATGCCAAAACGCACAAGATGCCATACTTTGCAAAACTGCAAGTAGAGTGCGGTGCAAAGGGCATCACGGTGGCAAAAGTAGGCGAGGCTGAAGTGATGGCAAAAGAGGGGCTAAGCGACATTTTCATCGCAAATGAGATCGTCACAAGGCAGAAATTTGCTCGCATTATAGCGCTTTTAAAATATGGCGCAAAAGTGAGCTTTGGCGTCGATAGCGTGGGCATTTTAAGGTTTATTGACGAGGTCTTTGGCGAGGCTGGTGAGATAGCTAGGCTACTTGTTGAGATAGAAGTTGGCGAAAACCGCTCAGGCGTCATAGAAGAGGGCGATTTTAGAGCTTTGATGAGCGCTTTTAAAGAGTGTAAAAATGCTGAATTTTGCGGTGTTTTCTCGCATGATGGCCACTCATATAAGGCAAAAGATAAGCGCGAGTGCGAGCAAATTTTTAAAGTAGCAACCAAGAGAACGCTAAAATTTGCTGATATCGCGCGTGAGTTTGGGTATGAAAATTTCACCGTTAGCATAGGCTCGACGCCATCACTGATAAACGACTTTGAGATACCAAAAGGCGTTACAGAGCTTCGCCCTGGCACATATATATTTATGGATGCGTCGCAGGCGAATGCTTATGGTAGCTTTGATATGAACGCTGCTAGCGTGCTTAGCGTCGTGATCTCAAGGCCGACTGCGACCCGCACGATCCTTGATGCTGGGGCAAAGGCGCTAACCAAAGAGAGGCGCAGCGAGGGCTTTTGCACGACGCCTGGCATGGGACTCATTGCAGAGCATGAAGTGTGGATAGATAGCCTATTTGACGAGCATGCGATCATCTTAAACGAGAAATTTGCAAAAAGTGTGCGCGTGGGCGATCTTGTGCGCATCTATCCAAACCACATCTGTCCGGTGGTAAATTTATACGACTACGCCTATCTCGTAAGTGGCGATGAGGTCTGCGAAAAAGTACCAGTTTTGGCAAGAGGTAAGATAGAATAAGTAAATTTGGTTGATATATCTGCGCATGCAGTGCTTTAGCACTGACGCATGCACCTCTAACGTGCGAGGGGATTTTACTCGGGCTTCGCCTCGTAACTGCAAGCAGACGTGGGATCTAAAGGGAGATAAGGGGACGGCTTTGCTTCGCAAGCTCGCAACTGCAAGCAGACCGTAACTCAAGC
>JAHADO010000405.1 GCA_018375265.1 Campylobacter concisus
GTTCATAAGATATATTCTTAACAGCATAGGTATCATTAAATTTATTTGTGAAATACTTATGAAGTATTAGTTCATAAGATCTTTTTTGTTGTTCGTAGGTGGCTCCGTTTGGAGCCATAGATATTAAATTTATTATTTAATCCTTTATATTATGCTCTTTGGCATAGCTTAGGATCTTTTGCCTAAGATCTTCTGGGAAGCTATCTCTATACATTACTGGTGTTAGAGGGTTTAGCTTTTTATCTAATTTACCAGCCTCATATAGTCTTGTTAGCTCTTCTGGTGTGTTGTAGTATGGTGCATTAGGATATCCCTCTGGTGGGGTTAGGGACATTATTTTAGCTTCTAAAATACCAGAATCTCTATTTAACATAACTTGTTTTAATTCAGTATCGTCAGGCTCTGCGACATCATAAGGGGCTTGAAAATCATGCAAGGTTTCTTTTGCATATTTCAAAAATTCTTCCCTTGTAGTCTCGTTTGCATCTATATCTCTAGGATCTAGTAGCTTGCCTTTATCCTCTACCATTTCTCTTAAGTGATGAACAGTATCAGCTATTGGATCAAGTATAACCCCACCCCTATTAAAATCCATCACGAAATAGTTCCCCACTATCTCATCAAGATAAGGTATCATTCCATATTCATCTAGTGGGGGATTTTTATATAGTTTACGAATTTTTTCGTAGGTGTCTAAATTTTTATTTACTCCCATACCATAAGTGTAGTATTTAAAAGAGTCTGCCAGATAGTTTAATGCTTCTACTACTCCCAGCTGTGCTGCCAGAAATGCTTTTTGAAAATCTCTTGCTTTAAATCCTGCTGAACCGCCAGTACCAAATGCTGATGGATTACCCAATACTCCAGCACATAAATTCCACTCTCCTATAAAGAGTTCTGATTTAAGTGTATTTTTATTTCTATCTACTTCATCATAAATTTCAGCATACTCTGGCTTTGTTAGTTTGCCATTACTATCTACTCTACCTATGGCATCATCTGGTATATCTATCATAGTGCATTTTAGATTGCTTCTTTTTACTAGATAGATATATCTATCTCTCTTATCTTTTAAACTTTCATAGTAGGCTTTTTCTGATTTAGTCCAAGGTGATAGTTTAGTAGAGATTGGTTTATAGCTAATGTCTAGCCATGGTTTAAATGATAGATAGTCTGTTTGACCTAGAGAATTTGGTTTAGGGTTATAGTATAGAGGTTTATAGTTTTTATATGGGGATGAGTCTAGGATAGAGCGGGAATCTAGTAAATATTTAGACTGAATTTCTAAGTATTCCTTACTGGTACGTACCTTTTTATACTCATTATTATTTGGCACTAATAGATTTGTTGCTTTATCAAATTTTAGTTCTGTACCATCTGGTGCTAAGACCGTATATGTGTTATCCATTAAATTTTCTTTACTCATTAAATTTCCTTTGTTTATTATTAATAGTGATCCAGCTACTAAAATAGCTATGATGATAAATATAATCTTCTTCATATCTTATCCTATATATAGACC
>JAHADO010000406.1 GCA_018375265.1 Campylobacter concisus
ATGATTATTTAAAAAAGAATTGAGATTATACAAAAAACATTATTATATGTCAAGAAAAAAGAAATCCTTCTATACACGGTCGTCTTGAGATGTTAAGCAAAATTACTATACAATTACAACCAACTTAGTAGATAAAGGATGTTCTCTTTATGAAAAAATTTTTTATAAAATTTATACTTAGTATCATTGTAGTATTTATCGTAACACAAGTGTTTTTCTTAAGGATATACTTAGTTCCAACAAGCTCAATGGAGCCAACATATAAGATTAATTCGGTTATAGTTGCAACTCTTTTTGACTACGGCATATTAAACCCATATAGCCCTTTCTCGCAAACGCCTCTTATCTCATCAAAAGCCGATAGTGGGCACATATTAGATTCTACTGCCCGTCCGGAGCGTGGAGATGTGATAGTTTTTAGAAATCCACTAAGTCCAAAAACTCACCTTATGAAACGCGTTTTTGCTGTTGGTGGTGATGAGGTTCGATTCACTTGTGACGGTCTTTATTTAAAACGTCCGCAAGACAAAGAATTTATTTTTGATCCGTATAAAGAACAATTTGCAGATATACACTATGATGAAGACAGTGCAATGATGTTTAATACCTTAGAACATGAGTATCAAAAAGGGCTAGAAGAAACTCTTAACAATAAAGACACTTCAGAAATGGCTTCATCTAAATCAAATTTAGATACTCCGGATTGCCAAAATGCTTTTATATGGAAGTTAGAAAAAGATACGTTTTTCATGGTTGGCGACAACCGCAATCACTCTTTTGATAGTCGTTTTTTCGGGGCAGTTCCATATAAATTTTTAGTTGGCAAAGTTAGATGGCAGCTATTTTGACACAATTTAGAAAAACACCTTAACCAAAGATTAAAATGAAGCAAACTATCGGATCAATGAAATTTGAAGAAAGTTGTGATATTTTTTGTCAATTATAATTAAAACAAAAAATATATGGATTTATAAAACCCACTTGTAAAGACAAGCAGGTTTTAAAATGTTTTATTTCTCTAGTTTTTCTTTAAGTTTTTCTTTTTTAGATTTAGCTTTTGAAGCAGCTTTTTCTTTCTTTTCTTTTACTTTGTCAACAACTTTGTCTTTTTCATCTTTTGCTTTTTCACTCATACTAGTTTCATCTTCTTTACTAGAAGTTAGCTCTTCTTTAGTTTTAGAAGCTTTCTTTTTAAATTTATCTTTTTTATCAGAGATTTTTTCTTTCATCTCGTCTTTTGCCTCATCCATTTTCTTCTTGCCAGCTTTTGCTTTTTCGCTTATTTCGCTCTTGCCAGTAGTAGAAATTTCACCTTTTAGGTTATCAAAAGTTTTATCGCCGATGCCATTTACATTTTTGAGATCGTCGATTGAGTTAAATTTGTTTGCCTTTCTATACTCGATGATAGCATCTGCTTTTGCACTGCCGATACCATCAAGACTCATAAGCTCCTCTTTTGTAGCTGTGTTTAGATTGATTGCTGCCATAGCCAAAGACGCAATAGCTGCAAGTGA
>JAHADO010000407.1 GCA_018375265.1 Campylobacter concisus
TCGACCCTATTGATGCCAAAAGCGTCATTTAGTGGCTTTAAAATTTGCACCATTTGGATGGTTGAGCAGTTTGGATTAGCGATGATGCCGCGGTTTTTCCACATGGCAATGTCACTTGGGTTGCACTCAGGCACGACTAACGGGATATCTTTATCCATCCTAAAATGGCTGGTATTATCGATGACAACTGCGCCGCTGTCAGCTGCAAATTTAGCAAATTTCTCTGAAACTGAGCCGCCTGCACTAAAAAATGCGATATCAATCTCGTGCTCGCTAAAAACTTTCTCGGTTAGCTCTTTTACTTTGTAGTGTTTGCCCTTAAATTCGATCTCCATGCCAACGCTCTTTGCGCTTGCAAGTGGCAAAAGCTCACCAACTGGGAAATCAACCTCCTCCATAACTCTAAAAAGCTCTTCGCCGACCGCACCAGTAGCACCAACGACCGCTACGTTAAATTTTCTCATCTGCTCTCCTTGGTTTCTTTTAATTTTCTTAATTTGCATAATTTTACTAGCCAAAAACTTAAATTTTTACCTATTTTTTACTTCTCGCTTGCAAAAATAGATCTTTTGGCAAAATTTCATCGCCCTCGCTTAGTATCGCCGCACGCTGCACGACCGAGATGAGCTCCCTTATGTTGCCTGGATAGTCATAGCCCAAAAGCTCCTCTTTGGCTGCTTTTGAGAAATTTTTAGCCTCAAAGCCATACTCTTTGAAGCATTTGTCCAAAGCATCCTGCGCGATAGGCAAAATTTCATCCTTTCGCTCGCGAAGTGGCGGGATGAAAAGCGGGATCGTGTTTAGGCGGTAGAAAAGATCCTCTCTAAACCTGCCCTCTTTCATCGCAAGCTCTAAATTTGCATTTGTAGCGCAGATGATGCGAACGTCTATCTTTTCGCTCTTTGTAGCGCCAAGCCTTGTTATCTCACGCTCCTGCAGGGCACGAAGCAATTTTGGCTGTAAATTTATAGGCATCTCGCCGATCTCATCTAAAAATAGCGTTCCGCCATTTGCCAGCTCAAACTGCCCTTTTTTGGTAGTAGCTGCGTCAGTAAATGCGCCCTTTTCAAAGCCAAAAAGCTCACTTTCTATCAAATTTTCAGGTATCGCAGCCATATTTAAAGCGATAAATGCCGCATCTTTTCTAGGTGAGTTTGCGTGGATAAATTTAGCAAAGACCTCCTTACCAACGCCACTTTCACCACTAAGCATGACTGAGGCGTCAGTTCTTGCAGCTTTTAGTGCGATATTTAGCGTAGCTTCAAGCGCCTTTGAAGTGGCTAAAAAGCCGTTATTTTCGCTTTTAGTTTCAACTTTTTTTATGCTTTTTGGGGTTTTTTGTTTTAGCGCCTCTACCCTTTTTATCGCCTCATATAGCGTTGAGACGTCAAATGGCTTGGTTAAAAAGTCCTTCACACCGAGCCTAACGCTCTCGATCGCCTTATTAAGTGTGGCGTTTCCAGTCATTATGATGACGTCAAATTTGCCGTTTAGCTCTTTAATGAACTCA
>JAHADO010000408.1 GCA_018375265.1 Campylobacter concisus
TCTTTTCGAACTAAAGTAAGCTCTTTGCCGCTCACATCTACAAGCTTAACCTCTTCATTTGGGCTAAATTCTTTAAAATTTGCACTGCTGCTCTCATCTTCACCACAACCAAAAAAAGCAAATAAAGCGATTATTAAAACGAGTAAATTCTTCATCTTATCCCTTAAACATATCTTTTTATGGCAGCTCTTGCCTCTTTGTCTGCCTCGCGTCTTTTTAAAGTCTCGCGCTTGTCGTGTAAATTTTTACCTTTTGCAAGGGCTAGCCTTGCTTTTACGATGTTTTTATCGCTTAGATAAAGTGCTAGAACAACCAAAGTAAGCCCATCTTGTGAGACTTGACCGAAAATTTTATCGATCTGTTTTCTGTGCATCAAAAGTTTTCTGGCTGCTCGCTCATTTGGGCGAAATGCGCTGTGTGTAGTCTCAAGATAGCTGATATGAGCGTTTAGTAAGAAAAGCTCACCCTTTATGACGCGCACAAAGCTATCTTTTAAATTTGCTCTACCAGCCCTTAGAGCCTTGACCTCGCTGCCTTTTAAAACGATACCAGCTTCAAAGGTCTCAAGTATACTAAAGTCATGCAAAGCTTTCTTGTTTTTTGCTAGATCTTTTATCAAAATTTTACCTTTTATTTTACGTTAAATACGCTACTGCCGCTGCCGCTTAGAAATTTATCCCTAAACTCATTCATCTGTGGATAGAGCTTAAAGCATGGGGCAAAAAGATCGTTTAGCTCCTCGTTTTTATAAATTTCAAGTAGTTCTTTGCTCTTTAAATTTTGCATCTTTTTTGCAGCATTAACGTCTATGTATTGTAAGAAATTGCTTCTAAATTCTTGATAAACCATCGGTGTGGAGCAAAAAACATTTGGCGTGAAGATATTTAAATTTGGCACTTCATCGTCAAATTCTTCTATGATCTCGCCTATGCCGCTTACATTTGCTGCCCTGTAGCCACTGACAAAAAAGGCAACATCTGCGCCGATTTTGGAGGCTATTTGCATCAAATTTTCGCGTTTTATATTTAAATTTAGCTCGTCATTTACCATTAGTAAAAAGGTGGCAGCGTTTGAACTGCCTCCTCCTAGACCAGCACCTATTGGGATTTGTTTGTTGATGATGATTTTGTGAGAGTTAAAAAACTCATCTAGCTCGTTTGAAAAGCCAGCTTTTTTTAGCTCGTCTATCGCTTTTTGGATGATGTTCTCTTTTATCTCTTTGTTGTCGCATTCGATAGCAAAAGAATTTGACTTTTCAAAATAAATTTCATCAAAAAGCTGCTCGCAAAGAACAAAACGTGACAAAATTTCGTGGTAGTTGCCTCTGGTGCCAACTACCTTCAAAAATACGTTGATCTTTGCAAAGCTTTTCATTTCTCGATTTTTTTCGCAAGCTCGTGGATATCGGCTTCGCTTGCTTTTTTAGTGGCGTGGATATTTTCGTTTTTGATATCGTTTGCCAGCTCGCTTCTTAGTATCATTGTGTTGCGCGGGGCCTCGATACCAAG
>JAHADO010000409.1 GCA_018375265.1 Campylobacter concisus
GGATGGCGATATAAATCCTATAGAAATTTATGCTTATTACTTGGGGCTTTATATAAATAACCAAAGAAATGGCATATTTTTAGACTATATTTTATCTTTTCCAGTTACTTATGAAGTAGACATAAGAGAAAAAATACTAAAAAGCTTTGAAAAGGGCATAAAAAAATCATTACCACCTTCGCTTCAGACGCCAGAAATTTTATCTAAACTAAAAGTAACCAGTGGAGCTAGCGAGCCAGCAGCTTATGCTGTGATAGCTCTTGAAGAAAATAAATTTGAACCAGTTGGTGACGAGAAGGTGTTTTACGGAGTGTTTGACTTTGGTGGAGGAACTACGGACTTTGACTTTGGTGTTTATAGGGAGGCCGATAAAGATAGCAGGTACGACTATGTGATAGAGCATTTTGGAGCTAATGGCGATAAATACTTAGGTGGTGAAAATTTACTTGAGCTCGTTTCTTTTGAACTTTTTAAAGCAAATAAAGAAAAGCTACTTGAATCTAAAATACAATTTACTTTGGCGCCCGAATGTGAAAAATTTGCTGGGCATGAAACCTTGATAAGTAGTGCTCAAGAAGCTAGAAGAAATACAAAAGAGCTAATGGAAAAGCTAAGGCCGTTATGGGAAGGCAAAGATGACGGCGAACTATATAAAGATGGTGTGTTATCTATAAATTTAATAGACACAAAAGGTAATCAAATAGCTGGTTTTAGCCTAGATATAGATAAAGATAAAATTTCAAAGATAATAAAAGGTAGGATAAAAAAAGGTGTAGATAACTTCTTTAATGCCCTAAGATTAGCATTTAGTAATGAAAAAGTAGATCTAGAAAGTATAAAAGAGGTAAATATATTTTTAGCTGGAAATTCTAGCAAATCACCATTAGTTGAAGAGCTATTTGAAGAAAAAATAAAACAAGAGGAGGAAGATTTATCAAAGAAATTTCAAAAGCAGCTTAAGGGGATTTATAAAATTTATAGGCCTTTGGGTGAAAATGAGAGCGACTTTGAAAAACCAAATGGTAAAACAGGCGTTGCTTTTGGCTTAATAAGATCTAAAAAAGGCGGAACCATACTCGTAAAAGATCATAACGTCGGTAACGATATAAATTTTAAATACTATCTTGGTAAAAAGAAAAAAGGGAAATTTAATACCATCGTGGGTAGAGATACAAAATATGGAGAGTGGATAAAATTTATAGATGCAAGTGAGAGTATTTTTGAGATATTTTACACTACACAAGCATCAGTAACTACAAATTCTATTGATATAAGTGATAGTGGTATAAAAAAGATGAGGATAGACACTGGTGTGGCTGATAAAGGTCGTAATATTTATATTAGGATAGTAAGCCCAAATAGGTTTGAATACTTAGTATCAGATGAAGAAGGTATAAAAAATGAAAATTATAAACTATACATTTTGTAATGTAAAAATATTAAATAGTTATGATGCTTATATACAATGGTGTCAACTTGCTATAATGACAATAAGAAATAGAT
>JAHADO010000410.1 GCA_018375265.1 Campylobacter concisus
TGGCGATGAGCTCTTTGATAAGAGATGAAATTTCTAAATTTTTCTTCAAAACGTAAAATTTAAAATCAAGCGCAACTTGGTCATTTCTGCTTCTAGCTGTGTGAAGTCTGCCGCCAAGCTCAGCTCCGATGATCTCGCTAAGGCGCTTTTCAACCGCCATGTGGATATCCTCATCCTCTATCTTAAAAGCAAATTTACCAGCCCTTATCTCAGCTAAAACCTCATCAAGCCCCTTTATGATCGCCTCTGACTCATCTTTTTTCAAAATTCCGCAAATTCCTAGCATTTTAGCGTGCGCCTTACTGCCAGCGATGTCCTCTTCAAAAAGATTTTTATCAAAATTTATAGAAGCATTAAATTCCTCGAGCAACTTCGAGCTAGCCTCGCTAAATCTGCCCTCCCACATTTTTTTATGCGCGTTTTCATCTTTTTTCATAGCTTTGCCTTTGATTAGTTTTGCGTGATTTTAACAAAATGGTGCTTAACTAGGCTTTTACGAGCATTTTAAAAATAAATTTTTTGCTCAAAAAAGGGAAATGTAATATAAAAATTATGCTAGAGTAGTAAAAAAGTTATATATATAATTTACATTTAAGGTTATTAAAATATAATTCGTCCAGCAACTTTTTAAAAACTATTTCAAGTTTTTTGATTTATTGCCGATATAGTTTTAAATGAAGAAATAAACTAAAAAGGAAGGACGATATGCAAATAGATGCAAATATGAACTCAAATGTTTTCTATCATAATGGCTACACATCTATATCATCAAGTAGCGCTAAAACCAGCATATTAGTATCTTCTGGCTATGGTACAAAAGATATCGTTAGAAGTAATGATGTGCATGTCGAACAAAGAGAAGAAGTTAGACAAAAACCTACAATTATTAGAAAAGAAGATGTCACAGAGTTACAAAAAAATTTAGAAAAATTACAAGATCAAAGAAGCGATATAGCTGATCAAATTTCAAGCATCCAGAACCTGAAAGATCGTGATTCTATGCAGATGCTTCATCATCTAAATTTAGAACAATCAAGCATTCAAAATAACATTTTAAGCATTAAAACTCAGATGACAGAAATGGTACAGGCTTAAGGCTAAGCCTTACCGATAATAGTTTTTAAAACCAAACAAAAATCCTCTAAAAAATATCCCATTGACTTATAGAAGTTACTGTTAGCATTTTGTTCAAGCTCTTTTGCAAGTTGCTCGGCATATGGCAAGAAAAAAGAGAGACTAAAAGCAGCAAGAAGTTGCATAGACTCTTTAGTCGCCTCTTTTTTTAAGATATTTGCTATCAAAATGAGCTGATTTGAGATGCTATCAACCTCGCCCATTTTTGGCTCAAAATTTATTGCCTTATAAAATTGTGCCAAATCATCTTTTGCACTTGAAAAATAGTAGCTTGCTTCAAATTTTGCCTTTAAAATGACAAAATCATCACACAGAGCCGCACTACTCTCATCTTTGATAAATTTAGCGTAAAGCTCATTTCCTTTTA
>JAHADO010000411.1 GCA_018375265.1 Campylobacter concisus
CTATGCAGCGCTAATTTATAGTATCTCAAGTACAGTTGCTATGAGGGATTTAGCTAGATCTGAAAGGCATATCATCGCTCAACTTGACGAAGAGATCCAAGATAGCTTAAAAGAGCTTGAAGAGAAAAACGAGCGCTTAAGGCAGCTTAGCGAATTTGACTCACTCACTGGGCTTTTAAATAGACAGTCATTTTTAAGCAAACTATCAGAGATGATAAAGACCAAAGCGCTTGGCGAAAAGATAGATATTTATTGCATCGACATCAACCACTTTAAGGCTATAAATGACTCATACGGCCACTACGTGGGCGATGAGGTGCTTTTGAAATTTTCTAAAAATATAAAAGCGATCTTGCCAGAGGGCGCTATCGTCTCAAGGTTTGGCGGCGATGACTTTATGATAGTTTTAAAGCAAAAAAATGAGGGGCATTATAGAGAATTTTTATACTATCTGCTAAACATCATAGCCGAGCAAATCTCAGTTGGCGATTACAAGATAGCTCTTGGAGCAAAGGTTGGCGTTAGCTCAACGCAAACAAGTGAAATTTTAGCTGATGATCTTATCATGCAAGCTGGAGCGGCACTTGATGCAGCAAAAAGAGATGTTAATACAAAATATGTCTTTTACGATGATATAAAAGAGATCATTCAGGAGAAAAACTACATAGAAATTTTGCTAAATTCTATGAATTTTGATGAGGAATTTAGTCTAAATTTCCAGCCGCAGTATCTGCTAAATGGTAAAAAGATAATAGGCGCTGAGGCTCTTATAAGGTGGAACTCTCCGGTAAAAGGCTTTGTAAGTCCGGCCAAATTTATCCCAGTAGCCGAGCAAAGCTCTATCATAAATACAATAGGAATATGGGTGGCAAAAGAGGCCATAAGGCAGATGAGCTACTGGAACAAAAAGTATGGCATCAGCCTAAAAGTTGGCATCAATATCTCGCCAAAACAGGTTGATAATGTAAATTTTGCATCGGATATCTTTGGCTATGTTGAAGAATTTGGCATGGATCCAAAGTGCGTTGATATCGAGCTTACAGAGGCAAGTCTCGTCAATGCCGAAGAGATCATGCAAACAGTCTTAAAGAAATTTTCAGATAAGGGCATGAGCATCTCTATCGATGACTTTGGCACTGGCTTTTCGTCGATGAACTACGTCAAAAAGTATCCACTAGATAGGCTAAAGATCGCAAAAGAGTTAGTTGATAACATCGCTACAAACGAGATAGATAGAGACGTCGTAAAGAGCGTTATAACATTTGCTAAAAATATCGGGCTAAAAACGATCGCTGAGGGTGTTGAAGATGAAACTCAGCTTGAAATTTTAAGAGAGCTAGGCTGCGATGAGATACAAGGTTATTTCTGGGGTAAGCCGATGAACGCTAAAGACTTTGAAGAGCTCATAAGAATCACGCTTGATCACATCTAAGCTTGTAAATTTACAAGCTTAGCCAATAACGCTTTTGTAGTCTAAATTTTCAAAAAGAAGTTGC
>JAHADO010000412.1 GCA_018375265.1 Campylobacter concisus
TTGATGGTGTAAATTTTCATGAAATTTCTATGAGCTCAACACAGAGCGGGCAATACACTAAAATTTATTATGAAAGAGAAGATGGCAGACGTATCCCTATGGAGGAGAAGATCACAAATGGCAAGATAGGCGCCGCGCTTGATCTTAGAGGCCGCAACTACGAGCCAGATAATGATAAATTTAGCGATGGTATCATCCAAAAATATATCGATAACCTAAATACATTTTCAAAAACTTTAATAACTAGCACAAACAACGTCTATGCCGAGTCTGCGGTTGAAATTTCAAACTCAGATCCGATCAGCTACCTAGAAAACGACAAGACGCTGATGAACCACGACAACAGCATAAGAAACGGCAGCTTTGATGCCATAGTTTATGATAACAAAGGCAACGTCGTAGCCAAAAAGACTATCGAGATAAACGGCACTACGACGATGAACGATACAAAATACGGCAACTCTGTTGTGCAGGATTTTAACTCAAATTCAGACGATAATAACGACAACAACATGTTAAATGACGTCGATGACTTCTTTGAAGCGTCGTATTTTTATGATAAAAATACGCATCAAGGCACATTTGCGCTCATACCAAAGCAAGCTCAAGGGCTTTATAGCATCTCAATAGTCGATCACGGCACAAATTTCCCAGGCGCAGTTGGTATCAATAGATTTTTCTCGGGCACCAACGCAAATAGCATCGGTGTAAATCAAAATTTCACCCAAGATCATACAAAACTTCGTGCCTACTCAAAGCCAGTCGTGGGAAACAACGAAGTTGCAAACAAGATGATCCAGCTTCAGTACCAAAAGCAGACATTTTACTCAAGTGGCACTGCGCTTGATAGAGATGAGACGATCGAGGGATATTACCGCTATTTTACGACCGATATGGCAAGCGACACGGAGTCAAATAATACGATCCACGACACAAATACGTCTTTGCAAAAGACAGCTGAGGCCGAGTTTCAATCAACAAGTGGCGTAGATACTAACGAAGAGCTTACAAATTTGATCCGCTTTCAAGCAAGCTACGGCGCAGCTGCAAAGATCATCACGACCGTTGATCAGATGCTTGACACGCTTCTTTCACTAAAACAATGAGCGAACTAAAGAGCCTTTTAGACTCACACGTACTTAGTAAAAATACAAATTCGGGGCTATTTGACGCCCCAGATCCTCTTCAAGTTGCTACTAAATTTAAAGAGCCAAACGTAGCACTCATTTGCGCGTTATTTGCCTATGGCAACGCAAAAATGATAGTGAAATTTCTAAATTCGCTTGAATTTAACCTGCTTGATGAGAGCGAGCAAAATATCAAGAAAAATCTGTCAAATTTCAAATACCGCTTTCAAAATGAAAATGATGTGAGAGAAATTTTCATCACGCTTTCACGCCTGAAAAAAGAGGGCAACATAGAAGAAATTTTGCGCCAAGGTCTTGCAAAAAATGGCGAGATGATAGAGGGCGTAAATGAGCTTATTAAATTTATTT
>JAHADO010000007.1 GCA_018375265.1 Campylobacter concisus
AGACTGAGACCGCTGTGGCTGCTGCTCCAGCAGAGGCCGCAGTTGTGGCTGACGTTCCTTTCGGAATGTAAGCTTTAACTAAAGTTACAATTACATAGAAAAACATCCCCGTTCCTAATGGAGCGGGGATTATATTTTAGTTAACTTTTATTGCCACGTGCCTTTTTACGAGTTTGGGAATGAGAGTGTGAGGTGGGTACGGTAATCTGGAACGTAATAATCCAATGCAAAATTAGCATCTGGGACCGATAACTCCTGAAATTTCACCTTGAGCTTAGCTCATTAGACTCGCTTCTTAGCTCCGTATTTTGTAACAGGCAAAGTCTCGGGCTTATCGTATTTACTACTATATGCCTTCCAGGTAACCTCACGCTTTAGACCGCGAGCCTCACAAAGTACGAGCAACCTCTGAGGCTGAATATTTACTGTCTCTGTAGCACAAACTAGAGGGTCAACGCCTTCCATAAGTAACCGATGAAGTGCATATAATTTCATCAACTTTCCTACTTTAGTTCTCTTAATGCTACCATCAGCGTACACTCTTTGATAATGCTCCTCAGCAATAGCACCAAAATAAATATGCAGCAATAACTGATACATCTCGTTCTCGTATCTACCGTAACGCTTACTGATGTCATCAATCTCAACTAAATTCTCGCGTGTAATCTCATCAGTCCAATGGGTGAACATTGACTGAATATCTTGCCAAACCACATCGACACCAAAACATAAAGCCAATGAAGCCAATCTTGCAAAATACCACTCATCGTGAGCATAAGAAATCTCTTTTCTCTTTCCAACGCTGCGCACCATAGGTACAAGCCAATGGTCAAACTTTCCGCAAGAAAAACAAATATACGCTCCATTACCCGTGTATTTTGTCGGTTTAAGATAGACTCTATCTCTCTCCATTGAAAGATAGCCGCCAAAAGTCTTAAATGGCAAATCTGTTTCACGGACAGCTTTATATATCACATTCTCATCTAACATATGTACCTCAAGATAAAAGTAGTACGCCTGCAAACAAATTATCACAAGCGTACTAACTAAATCCTAAAAATTAACAGCCTGCGCACCAAGTTTGGCAACCTCGAAAAGACCAGTACGGTTCAAATTGCGAGAATATTGTGCATCAAGATAAATAACAGGAACACAATTTCCATCATCGAGCGTTACCGCAGAAATCACCATAGGGTACAAAATATCCTTGACTGCTCCTGCACCGCCACCATAAATATAGACGACATCAGTACGCATACCAACTTTTCGCCAAACATTCGTGAACTCTTTGAGAACATCACGAGCGAAAATCTTGACCTGCTCATCAATATAGTGAAACACCTTAGCTTGAACTGCTGCCTGCGCTGGCATAACATCCTGTTTTAGCATAAAATCAGCCAAGTCTTTGCGTGACTCAAAAGAGGTTGTACTATTGCGAAGCTGCGTTACAACTGAGGTAAGCACTGTGCCATAACCTTTGTTAATACTACGTGACGCTTCAACGGACACAACACCATCAGCAAACACAGGAATATTAGTCGTACCCTCGCCAACGTCAATACCGATAGTGTTCTGAGCAGCAGCTAGAATCTCTCCAGTATAAGCTGCATCAATGTGCGCACCCTGCTCACGAGCAGCATCGAGCGCAAGCTGCAAGAAATCTGCACCAAGATTAGCAATGGCGTACTGCGCAGCAGCACCCTCTGCTAATACCTCAACGTCTGCAATAGAAATCTTAACAGTAATATCTCGCTCAAAATTATGAACAATAACACTATGGTCAACACTCATCAATGTGTTGCGATAGGAGTCCTTCCAATCCATAAAGTCCTCGATAGGAAGTGCAAGACCGCATACCGCAGAAACATTTAGCTCAGACTTTGGGAGTTCCTTGTTCTTATTCCAATATGCACGAAGTGCAGCAGAAGCAAGAGAACCAAGCACGAGCATAGTAGAGAGTGCATCTTGGCACTTAGGCTCATGGTTAGAAATATCAAACTCACGAAGCGACTCACCGCTACGAATTGCACGAGTGCCGAAGAACACACGACCTGCATCCATAGGCTTCAACGCACGAGTGGTAATCGTTGCATCAAGCTGGTTCATCATATCGCCAAGATACTCATCACTTGCACTCTTAGGAATATCAGAACCAACAGTATATGACACAACTGATGGGGCATCCATAATGAATGTCGTACCATCTGCATCTACTTTAGCCTTGACGTAACCATTACCAATATCAAGACCCGCAATAATCTTCATATCTTTCATATAACATATCTCCTAAAAACTTAATTATCCAGTAAACCCTGCATACGAGAAATAGCATCTGTTGCAGAATTCTGCTGTGACTTAGTCACAACTTTCTTCTCAACGCTCTCACGCTTTGGCGTTTTTACCTTATTATCGCGCTTAACACTCTTCGTCACATAGTCACCCTCGCCATGCTCACGAATTGCATCGTGGACAAGCATGCGCAATGACACAGAGACAGATGACTGCTGCGAGAGCCATGCCAGCACCTCATCGTCCTCAATCGGAACATTAAAGCGTAACCGTTTCATAGAACAAGCCATAAAATATCTCCTTTAACTCTATAGCTTTGCTATCGTTACCTATAGTATAGACCATTTTTGGTACAAAGTCAAGCAGAAAAATAAAATTATTTTTGAATTATTTTGTTACTATTTTTTGACAGAATCCCACTGTTACTATATATTATAACATAAGTCAATACGTTTGTCAAGACTTTTTTCAAAATATTTTTATTTTTTTTGTTAAGACATGGAACTCAGCGAGAACAGAGTGCCAACTACCGTGGTAAAATCTTGCCAACTTCCTTGGTCAAAACACGCCAACTGCCGTGGTGGCAAAATCGCTAAAAATACACAGCGTTTTACCTGCACAAATACCACCAGAAGCTCTGAGAGCCGTTTTAAGACCCTATTTTAATTCTTTTGACATATGAGTCATAGTTTTGATGAAAAAAAGTGAGTAGTTTTCACTTCTCACGATTGTTATTATGTGTTATACTATCATAGAACAATAATGTGAAAAAGAAGGAGTAACTATGTCTAAAAAGAAAAACACAATGAGTGTGTATCACCTCTCTGCAACAGAGAACACACTACGACAAATGCCAAAGTTTAACCCCTACCAAATAGGTCACGGTATTCACGGCGACACTAAGTACAATCGCAGAAAAGAAAAAGAAAAGTTACGAAAACTTCTCTCAGAGAATCTGTAACGCTACGCAAGCTCCGCGGTTAGTCCATGTCGCTACGCTCCATGTCCAAACAAATATCCCCGCTAATAAATAGCGGGGATTCTCTTTTTAACCATTTTTATTTTTTGCTTCCTCGAAGCACTCTATAGACTGTCTGCTTGCTTAAACCCATTGACTCAGCAATGTCTGCAACAGACACTCCAACTAAATAACCATTACGTATTTCTAGCTTCATTTGCTCGGTGAGTTTAATACGCTTATCATCAAGCTTAATCTCTTTCTTCCCCATATAAAACCCTCGCCTTACACAAAAAGCCCGACAACGTTGGTGACTGCCCAACTAAATCCCCACACAGCGAACCCGAACACAACGCTTGTGACCACGAACTCAGCACCATTGCGCAGCACCTCAACCACCGAGGGCCACACAATCTTATCATCGTCCGCAATCACACTCACCGTAGCAATATCAGTCACAA
The DNA here is from genome assembly GCA_018375265.1 of Campylobacter concisus. GTDB lineage: Bacteria > Campylobacterota > Campylobacteria > Campylobacterales > Campylobacteraceae > Campylobacter_A > Campylobacter_A concisus_AB. The sequence goes on from JAHADO010000007.1 coordinate 3,709, forward strand.
CACCAGCACGTCTTGTCTCATCAACATTACGAATAGCCATATATTTTACTCTCCATCCTTGAACAGTTCATACTTCTTATTATAACTCTGCATCATTCCTGTAAGTCGAATCTTAACATCCATGAAAGCAGCCATGAGAATGATGAGCGATGTGCCCATAAATGAGAATGTTGTCACACCACATTTCAAAGCAACCATATCAGGAACAACAGCAATGATAACCATAAAAATACTACTAATCCATGCGAGTTTCTTGCGTCGCTTCTCAAGATATGGCGCCATTTCGCTTACAGGAACACCCTTGATAACGTCTCCACGAATCATCATGCGGTTGACAACCTCGCCAGATGAGAAACTCATACGTGAAGCATAAAGCGAGAAAAATACTACCAAGAAAATAAAGAAACCAAGTCCAGCCCATTGCTCAGGTGTTACTGGATTGTACATGTTAGCACCCTGGAACGCGTTAATAATAACGCCAAGACGACCGCTTTCATCGTGTACAAACATACCAATCAGCGATGGAATTGCAATGAAACCTGAAGCATAAATCAACGGCAAAACTGAACTCATTGCCATGGGGATAGAGACTCTACCCTCAGCATTCATAACAGATACTGCCTTGCGTGTCTGCTGAACTTCAATATCAATACGAGCATACTGATAATAAACTGATACTAAGATAACACAAAGGAGCATTACGCACACAATCCATACGTTCTCTGAAGGCTGATAGGAACGTGCAATAATTTCAGCAGGAATACGCTGCGCAATATTTGCGGCTAGAATCAATGTTGAACCATTGCCAATACCAAAATCATGGACCGACTGAGCAAGTTTAACAATGATGAACGAGCCAATCAGCCACTCAATCATAGGTACTGCAATATAAATACCAAAACCATATGCAGCCACTGAAGACCAAACCGTAGCGATTGAAAAACCAAGCGTGAACAACATGGCCAATATAAGAGTTAATCTGTCAAAGAAACGTCTACCCATCTCGCCTTGACCATGCAGTTTCTCAATCTTTGGAGCAATCAAAGCAAGCAGCTGTATTACAATACCCGCCATAATTAAAGACGTTACGCCGAAACCACCAATAGCCAGTTTAGATAATGCCCCACCAGCGAGTACATCGGTGAAACTCAAAATAGGAACCTTGAACAACTGACTTAACGTGTCACTTGATAGACCCCACACAGGAATATGCGATAACGTTAAACACGCGAGGATAACAAAGATGGTATATCCCACCTTTTTAATATTAGTTTTATCTTGATAAGTCATTAGACATTCATTCCCTTCTTAGCTTTAATGCTAATACCGTCAACATCAATTTTATCAGGTCTGTTATGGAAATACAAAAATAGAACTCCAGCATAAATAGAATCCTGCATGCGACCGTACAGTCTCCATGCCTCATTAGCATAAGCTGCTTTAGGGTCAATCTGTGCAAAACCTGCATAGCCACTTGCATCACGAGCAAACTCCAACGCCTTGAGCTGCTCAGACCAACAACTATCAAGTGCCATTAGCAGAACTTTTCTGCAATAAGACTCGCGAGCATTGTCGTTCACGAACTCAACGTTAGAAATCTCACGCTCAACCCATGACCGATAAGAATACTCACTCTCACTCTTATTGGTAGCGCCAATATAAGACGGAATGATAACTCCCATCTGAGACTCGAGAGCTGCGACCCACTCATCTTGTGGGAGCTTATTCATAATATTTTGAACAGCCTTAATAATAGCTTCTTTAACATCACCAGAGCAAATATTCTTATTCAAAATCTTATCACGCTCAGCATAGACACGCTCACGCTGAATGTTATCAACGTCATCATACTCAAGCGTATCACGCCTCTGTGCAAAGTTATCTGCCTCGACACGCTTTTGACTTAACTCCAGAGCCTTATAGATACTTTTGTTAGTAATTGGCTCGCCAGTATCTAAAGCCGTATTCTCCAGCTTTTTCTTACACGCGTCACCGCCATAAAGACGAATCACTCTATCATCACACGAACAATAGAACACAGAAACACCCGGGTCACCTTGACGACCAGAGCGACCACGAAGCTGATTATCAATGCGACGACTCTCATGCTTTTCACAGCCAATAACGACAAGTCCACCTGCCTTGCGAGCTTTTTCATCCAGCTTAATGTCAGTACCACGACCAGCCATATTAGTTGCAATAGTAACCGTACCACTAATACCAGCCTGAGAAACTACTTCAGCCTCATGCTCATCTTGCTTTGCGTTCAAAAGTTGGTGCTCAATACCGGCATCCTTAAAGTACTTACTTAAATCCTGTGATGCTTCAACCGTAGCAGTACCGCAAAGTACAGGACGGCCCTTAGCAATCTCTTCTTTAACACGCTGAACAATAGCTTTATACTTATCACTCTCGTGAACAAAAAGAATGTCCTTCTCATCAACACGAATAACTGGCTCATGAGTTGGAATAACCTTAACGTTCAAGCCATAGGTGCTCTTAAACTCTCGCTTTTCTGTTGCGGCAGTACCCGTCATACCACTTAAAATCTTATATTTCCTAAAGAAGTTCTGATACGTGGTAGTACCAATAGTCTCATTACTTGTTGAGATTTGAACACCCTCTTTAGCCTCAATAGCTTGATGAAGACCGTCTGCATACTGACGACCTTCCATGGTACGACCAGTATTCTCATCAACAATAACAATCTTACCATCACGAACAATATAGTCTTTATCCCGCTTCATTAGTGCACGAGCACGAAGACACTGCTCGACAACATGCTGAATAGCACGGTTCTCAGCATCGGCATAGTTTTTAAGACTCAAAAACTCCTCAAGATGCTTCACACCCTCATCGGTTAAGATAGTATTTTTCTCTTTTTCGTGAACAATAAAGTCGCCTGTCACCTCTCGTTCAATACCAAGATAGTCATCACTCTTATTGAACTCACGAGACTCGGTGCCTTGCTCAAGCTTATTAACAGCACTCATGCAGCGCATATATAAAAGCGATACATCTTTGCCTTGTCCTGAGATAATAAGAGGTGTCTTAGCCTCATCAATCAAAATTGAGTCAGCCTCATCAACAATAGCAAAGTGGAATCCTCGCTGAACTTTATTGAAATTATCTACGACCAAATTGTCGCGAAGATAATCAAAGCCAAGCTCAGTGTTTGAAACATAGGTGATATCTGCCTTATAAGCACGCTTACGGTCAACTGGCGAAGTATCAGGAAGCACACAACCAACCGTAAGTCCTAAATACTTCACAATCTGTGTACAATTATCAGCATCACGCTTTGCAAGATAAGGATTTACCGTAACAATATGAGAGCCTTTATACTCAAGCGAACGAAGCACAGCAGGTGCAATAGCCGTGACTGTATTGTGAGTTACTACATAATCACCAATCAAGAACAAATGTTCAGGATTATCAACAGTAAAACAAATCATATCTGTTTCTTTTTCCTGGCATACAATACTGTCAATAGCCACACGAGAATAATCCCTGCGCTTTGGTTTAGCTGCTGCCGCTGCTTTGGCTCGGTCAAGCTTGAATGGATAACGGAAAAACTTTTGCTTCACATCATTTTCAACATTAATATTGATAGTATATTGGTCTGCCTTTGCTGTATGTACACCAGCTTTACGAGATAAACTCCATGAACAATTCAATCCTAATGACCGAACAACTTCACAAATATCATCACGTAATTGTTCAGATGTAGTCGAATATCTAAGATGAAATCTATCGTTACGCGCAATGCACCCGTCTGTATCAAAAAGACCCTGAAGTAATGCCCAACGCTGCTCGATAGAACCAATACGATACATTTCGGGAATATACTTATTGCCACACCGCGTAGAACTCAAAAGGTCCTGCAACCACGGCAAATCGGTAATTTCGTATGAATGCAAAAGACTGCCATCATCACGGCGGAACAACCACGTATAATTATGACTATGTGGTTTAGACGCATTAACACCAAGAATATAAGCAACCTCATTAGGTACAAAATCATTACCACTAGATAATTGAAGGTCTCGATTAGTAGCTTTGCATCCATTTCCAAGAAACGCACCAAGAACGTATGGGTCAATTGGCAAGTTTTGAGCTTCATATTCTACCGCATCATTAACAGGAACACGGAAACGATATGCCTTACTGCCAGTCATACGCATACCATACTTATACATCTCGGCAGTAGTATATGTACGAAAATGTTTTACATTGTTCTCATACACTGACCATAAGTGCTCACCTGCAGACGGTACGACACGACCATCAACCAGCTTAACATCATAAATCTGTTTCTTACCCTGAGGATATACACCAGTAACCTTTGTTGGCTTACCATGACGGTCAAACAAATAATCACCAACTTTAATATCGCCAACCTTACGCCAGCCAAGAGGTGTAGGAATCTTAAGTGTAGCAGGATTGGCTTTGCCCTCGCCGGTTTTTTGCTCAACAATATTACCATCATAAAGCGCCAATCCCGCAACAATTTGCTCCTTATGGAGCTTGAAACCATGAACTCTGTAAATTGCAGCATCGACGAGTGCAAAGACTCTGTCTTTATAACGTAAACAACGTTTCTCCTGCTCACCCTCTACCGCAGTCTTAGTAATAGTGTCTTGCATGAGGTCATAAAGACGCTGTTCACCATAACCAATATAGTCATCAGCAAGTTTATCAATAATATCAGCTTCCGCTGAGAATTTCTTATACCAATTTGTCATAAGGTAAATCCTTTCTCTAATTGGTATCAATTTATATTACATTTGGTATTCTACAACATATTACAAAAAATGTCAAGAGCTTTTTAGTAAATTTTTTCTGAAACAAGCACAAAACCATTGAAACCCAACAGGTGTTACGTGTAACACCTCGAGAGTTATGATGAAAAGGTATCGGCTTGGACATCTAACGTAGTGTAGATGGACAAGCAGCGGAGCGTTTAAACATTAAACATAATGAATGCGAACAATCCGCGTAGCATTAAACTCCTCCTTCATAAAAAAACCCAACACAACAAGCAAAATCCTACTAGTAGATACCGCCAGTAGGATTATTTTTTTTTGCTTGAACGTCTAGCGAAGCGTAGACGGGCAAGCCGCAGAGCGTTAGCGAAGCAATAATTAGCTTATACAGTAAAACGCTTATAAGCTAACGAGTGATATCTGAAACATCATCACTCAATCTTTAAATAAAAGTTTTATGAAAGGACAAAAGACTATTATGAAACTAAATGTTTTCAATCGCAAAAAGAGCACGTTAGAAAAGCTAACCTCAACCTATGACGTAAAACTAGACGCATCTGCATCACAACTTATTATGGACGTCCTTGCAAAACTTTATGACAACCCAGTTGAAGCAGCTATTAGAGAGTATGTCTCGAACGCCTACGACGCTAACGTGGAAGCAGGCTCTACTGAGCCAGTTCACCTCCACGTTCCAACAGAAGATGAGCCATATCTTGAGGTCTCCGACACAGGCAATGGTCTAGATTATCTTGGTATTGTCTCCGTCTTTGCTAACTTTGGTACATCAACCAAACGCGACTCTAATGAATTCATCGGTGGTTTCGGTATTGGCTCTAAATCAGGTCTTGCTATCTCTGAGAAAATTCATGTATCATCTGTTTGCAACGGACTCCTCAATGAGTTTGCTATTGAGCGCAAAGATGGTATCCTACAAACGCGCTTTATTGTTGAGAACAAAGAAACAGCAAGTCCAAGCGGAACCACGGTAACAGTAAATCTCAACGAAAACTTTATCGAGCATAACAACCCTATGCTGTTGACAAAATACCACTACGTCATTCAAGGTTGGTCTGTTAAGGAACTTATTGTTGATAATCCAAAAAAGCAATTCGGCTCACTCAACGATGACCGCATAAGCGATACCTATCACAAAATTCCTAACACAGACACGTGGATTCACAATAGTTTCCTCACAACAACAGACTATCAAACCACAACTCAAAGACTTCGCATCGGTAAAGTGCTGTACAAAATCCCAGATAACATCGTTCAAAAGTTATCAGACGAAATTTACTACCAGATTCGACAAATCAACATGGTACATGACGTACCTATTGGTGAATTCAAAGTAAATTATGCTCGTGAAAAACTTGATGTGTCGGACCAAAAAACCGTTAAAAAGCTTGTTTCTATTATGAAACGTGCATATAAGGAGTACCAACGAGAATATACAGCCATCGTAAAAGACATATATATTGATGCGCCTACAAAGTTAAGATTACTACGCGAGAATCAATATCCATTCAACGATTTTAAATGTCTTGAAGATTGTGGAATTAACGATAATCTGACATTACCGTTCAAATATAAGACATACGCCGTCAAAGACTTAACATGTCAACCAATTGAGCAACATAACATTCTGAACGACACACCAGACATATTCATCCTCGACGACAAAGGATACTCTAACGACACATATGAGAACATCTGCGGTTTTCTGAGTCAAAACTTCAGTAAAATCAAGAACATTTTTCCAAACATTCACTATGAGCGCCCAAGAATATTCAGTAAATATTGGTTCTCATTCTGTGACTCAGCAGGTCTTTATTGGCATATCAACTCAGACACAAAACCAGTCATCAAGATTGAAGACATCCTGAAATATATGCCAAATGACGATAACGGTGTTAAAGATGTTAGCCTTGATGACGTCCTAATAAAAAGTCACAACGTTTTTGACATGAACAACAAATTTGCTGCCATTGAGTTACAAGACCTTCCCGATAACGCAGACACCCATGTCATCAATGATAATTCAAATGATTATCTTGATAAAGTTTATGATTTTGTTCTACCAATTCATAACAACAAATTCATTATCTGCACAAACGCTAATGACGAGATTGACTGGATTCTTAAGAACAAGCCTAATATCTCATATTTCACAAAAGCAGACATGGATAGTCGTGCCAACACCGTCAGCACTATCATTGAACCATTGCTTAACAACGATAACGCAATGTATGTTGTGAAAATGCTTGTCAAAAACAAGCAACTCTCGAGCAATATTTCACTACTTCATCTTGATACTACTCAAGACTCTGAAACATACCTTAAGGCACTCTATAGAGTATCAAGACGATATGAGCCTAAGTCTCATAACCTATCATTTGACCAAAAGCTCTTCATCGATGCTTTGGGTGTAAAAGGTATCAAAATACTTGGCAAGAAAGATGCGGCAAAAATTGTCAAGCGACTCAAGCTTTTGTTCCCAGATGAACTTAAACTCATCAAAGACACAGCTGACGAAATTGTGCACAAAGTGCAACTGTAACGCATAACTCGCACTCTGAAAAACGGGTGCGAGTTTATTCACACGAAAGGAAACTCATGAAAATCAAAGAATCTGTCGATACTGGCAAAAACTCACTTGCCCGCAAAATCCAAACAACCTATAATGCACAGATTGACAAATCCTCTGCAAATATTGTTATGGATATGCTTGCAAAACTTTATTACAACCCTTATGCAGCAGTACTGAGAGAGTACGTTTCTAATGCCCATGACGCTAATGTAGAGGCAAATGCTGACAAGCCAGTCGAAGTACATCTCCCAGAAGATAGTGCACCATACCTTTCCATTAAAGACCACGGTAACGGTCTTGATTACCTTGGCATTGTATCCGTCTTTGCTAACTTTGGTACATCAACAAAGCGTGACTCTGACAACCTCATTGGCGGCTTTGGTATTGGCTCCAAATCAGGATTAGCAGTATCTAATACTATCAACGTGTCATCTGTCTGCAATGGCATCCTCAATAAGTTCGTGCTAGAACGCACGAATGACGGTATTGTCACGCGCTTCACATGCGAAAACGAGCCGACTACAGATGACTCAGGTACCACGGTAACTATTAACTTTGCACACGACACAATAGACCACGACGTGACCGAATACATTACCAGAAAACTTAACCCAGAACGTACGCTCTGCGGTTGGTCTAAAAACGAAGTATTTGTAACCAACGCCGAATACAAAGAGTACAACGAATGTCGAGTTCCTGACGCTTGGTACTTTAATGGACATGAATACAAAAAGCCCTGCTATTATGAGAATTATTCGAACTTCAAAGGTATTCTTGTAGGAAAAGTATTTTACGGTCTTCCTAGCGAACACGAACTAGCAAAAGACGCAAAATACCAAGAGTCGACATCGCTCATCATCCCCTTCGACATCAAAGATATCAAGGTGACCTATTCTCGTGAGAAGATTGACTTAGATGACAAAGCCTCTAGGGACCTTATCATTCAAGCAGTCAATAATGCAAAAGAACACACAAAACAAGAATACTTAGATATCGCCAACGACTCAACCTTGCAGCCATACGAAAAGATAAGAAAGCTCAGTGACATGGGTATCTCCACATATCACCTATCCTACAAAACTATTCATATGGCGCCCGAAATACCAAAAGAACTTGATGAACCCGCTGTCAAACTAAGCATCGTCTCAGACTTTATGCAAAAAGAATATAGCATATCCGCGTCTACCAACAAAGTACGAGTTGACAGCAACCTTGATATATTTCTAATATTTGACACTGAACTGCCAAAGCGCCCTGCGCTAAAAAAGTTCATCAATTGGGTCGTCTTTGAGACTGATGATACCTACAAGCCCATCAAAGAAATGCTGCAGACAAATCTTAGCTATAATACTGTCGCAACCACAAAGCGTGGCTACGCTAAAATGGTCTATACCAACAACAAATCAATTGCCAACGTCCAAGCAGCTTATGACGCGTTCGAGAAAGCTAATGTTAAAACAACAGACGATTTATCAGACCGTGAGTTTACATATTACGACCGTTGGAATAATAAGTACAAAACAAAGATGGACACGCAATGGTTATCTAACAGCAAATGCATTATTGTGCACCCGAACGTCAGGTACAAGTCAATTAGAGCAACAATTATCGAACTAAGTAAATTACGTGTTCCTATGCCAAAAGTAGACTATAATGATATCGAGTTCATTACTCCTAAAAACAAAAAGGAATATAACTATCTTATCAACTTAGACCCAGGAACACCAACTATTAACGCCGATGATATCGCCGAATTAAACAGCTATCTCAACCACTGGCAAATTTGTCCAAACGGGATTAACGTTCTTAAGACCGCACAGATTTTCAGAGACATTTGCACAGACAAAGATAAATATCTGCACAGCGATTTATGGTCTAAAACCCCATTTGCGAACCAAAACTATATTGAACGCAAAATGTGCTGCCTTAGCCAATGCTACTACTTTGATGACTATAGCTTTGAAAACAAAGACTTAGTCACGAAAGCTTATAGCAAATATGCAGGCTACATGTCAGGACACATCGAGCGAGATGAAGCATTAGAAATTATCGACCATATCAATAACACTTGTGCGTCTGAGATTGCAACACTTAACCAAATGCTAAGTAACCTAGACCCGCTCATCAAGTAATTCTTCGTTTCGCTAGACGTTCATAAGCTACACAAGCTTCGCGATATGCCCGTCTTTGCTACACTTCGTTTCGCTAGACGTTCATATATTTATGAACAACAATTTATCCCACAGGCTAATATATAGCTTGTGGGATTTTTTTTTCTTTTAAAACAAATTAGAAAAACAAAAATGTAAGTGCTAACACACTTACAAGCTGTCCGACAAGCGTCCAGCCGAGTTATATCGTGATAACGAGGTTATGTAGACCTCAACCAAAATAAGAAGGAGATTACCATGACAGGAACACTCACCATCGGAAAGCTTAAGGAACTACTCTCTCGGCTTGATGACGACAGAAAGTTGCTCGTCATCATTAATGATAGTGATAACGACGACTATGCTGAGTCAGATTACATGCCGCAGTTGCTTGATGAAGACTGCAAACACGCTACGTTATACTTCAGCTAAGAATGGAGCAAAAAATGAACCTTATGTACACTAACGTTGCAGGTGTAACGTTCAATAATCGTCAATCAAAGATTTACTACATCTGGCGCAATCTCCAGAAAGACCAAGCATCGGTCTATGTGTCTCTACGTCGAAACCCCACCAACGAGTACGATACCAACGCCATCCAAGTGCTCGGACACGTCCGTGGTGGCTCTACCGTTGACCTGGGCTTTATTGACAAAAACTTAGCGACTGAGCTTGCACCTCTGATGGACAGCGGCAAACGTGTCTGGGTAAAGAACTTTACCATTAAGTACAACCAGAATTACCCAACCTCAGTCCGCCTCGGTATTGAGTTCTAATAAGGAGAAACCGTTATGCCTCCTCACGAACTCTATAAAATACTTTTTATCCTTTTCACCGTAGCCTGCATGATGATATGCGTCCCAAAAAAACAATGAGAAAGCAATCGCATCGCAGTTGGTGCTGATAAATGTTCTGATAATACCACAATTATATAATAACATAAAGTTGTTACGATGTCAAGCATATCGTAACAACTTTTTTTCTTTTTTTTTATAAAAACACAAAAACTATAAGTTCTAAACTCAAAATCTCATAAAAAAAATTACTTTTTCATATCTACTCACATAATGCTATATTGCTTCGCTAGCGCTACGCGGTTAGTCCGTCTACACTTTGTTAGACGTCCAAACAAGCACTCCTATAGCATTATCGAGTGATTGCTCGACACAATCTCAATCACTCTAACTAAGAGCATCTATGAAAGGAATTAAGAACATGAGATTAAAAACAACCGATATGGACGAGAAAACCCTAGCCCAGAAAATCCAAACAACGTACGCAGCTAAAATTGATAAAAATGCTGTTAACATGGTTATGGATATGCTCTCAAAGCTCTATAATGACCCAATGAACGCAGCTATTAGAGAGTATGTCTCTAATGCCTATGACGCGAACGTCGAAGCTGGTGCAACCAAGCCTGTCGAGCTAACGCTGCCCTGTACCGAGAACAATGGCTTGCTCATGGTCAAAGACTATGGCCGTGGCCTCGACTATATGGGTATTGTCTCTGTCTTTGCTAACTTTGGTACCTCCACCAAGCGTGACTCCGACAACCTCATTGGAGGCTTTGGTATTGGCTCTAAGTCAGGACTTGCAGTCTCCAACGCTATTAACGTCTCCTCTGTCTGCAACGGCACCCTTAATGAGTTCGTGCTTGAGCGTACACCAGAAGGTATTGTTACACGCTTCACACGCGAGAACGAGCCGACAGAGAAAGACTCAGGCACTACCGTAACAGTAAACTGTAGCCCGTCGTATTATAGCGGCATCAAATATATCGTTAACAATTTTATCCCTGTAATTGCTGGTTGGTCAAAAAATGATGTTTATGTTACTAACACATCTTGTAACGAGTTTAATCCATCAGACGATGACTTCTTCTTAAACGATAAGTGCAATAACTATCGCATTCCCGACACATGGCTTGAATTTGACCACGGTTATATTACATCAAAGCCATTCTTTACTCACTTTAGAAATATCCTTGTTGGCAACGTTGCCTACAAACAAGGCTCGTGGGATAACAATAATGGTCACCCAACAACCAACGATATCGGCTGCGCTTATGCCTTGAAGACAAACATCGAGGATATTAAAGTAACCTATTCTCGTGAGCAAATTGACTGGAAAAGCAATAGCGAGACAGAAGATGCGCTTATTGCCGCAACAGACGCGTTCACTAAAGAAGTAGAAAACTTCGTACACGACCTTATTGACTCATCATCAGATGCGATTGACGCCATGAAGAAATGCATTAAGGTTAATATTGACCCAAATGATATCAACTATAAGAAAGTCAATACGGAACGCTCGGAATTACCATGGCGATTTAATGAGTACGTTGACGATAGCAATGAGTATAAACGTTCGAAAAACAGAGCTTACAACACAACCTACAATCAGCTAGGCATGGCACAGACATATGACGGCGACTTTGACATCGTTATCACTACTACCAAAGATACCATCAATAGCAAAAAGCCATCTATGGTATCTAAGATTTTAGCCTATGCCTTTAATCCTGATAGCAAGCTGCCTGATGATATCAAGCCAACTGTTGACAAAGCAATCGACGACTATATCGTCAACACAGTTGCCCTCTCAGCAAAAGAAGCTCGCAATAACGTGAGTTGTTACCCAACGCACATTCTTCTTGCTACAGCAGAAGCACAGCTAGAGCTACCGTACTCATGGGGAGTCCCTAACCTCGACTTTGAGATGTTAGAGCGTGCCTATAAAGAGTATATGAAAGAGCAGCGCAAGTTGTATAATGCGAGCAGAACAAAAAAGTCCACTGACACAATGCTCGAAACAGCACACTATGTCACAAGTGACAACACCTACGTGTGGCAAGACACACTTGAACGCATTAAAAACGCAGGATTTGACAACATCG
>JAHADO010000413.1 GCA_018375265.1 Campylobacter concisus
GTCTAGTACAACTTCAAATTTGGCAAAATCTATTAAATTTTCAAAATTTTCATTTTGTCTTATGAAAATCGCTAATATCAAACTCTTTAAAATCTCAAAATTTTGGCTAATGTGCGAGAGGATTTCTAACTATTCGCTAAAGCTTAAATTTCTATCATCAAGCGTGCTGATCGCCTTTATATAGGCCTTTTGATCTTTTACATTTGTCCCTAGCTCTTCAAGAGAATTTAGCGCATAAAGGGCTTCTTTATAGTTTTTAAGCTTCTCATCTATCATCGTTAAAAAGCGCAGTGCGAGGACATTTCTAGGACTTAGCTCGAGCGCTTTTTCAAAGATTTCGCTAGCTTTTTTTAAAAATCCAGCCTTAAAATAGACCTCTCCAAGCTCGTTTAGGATAAATTCTTTCTCGTTTTTATCTTTTACCTTTTCAAGCGCGATGAGATAGACGCCGATTGATTTTTCAAAATCGCCATTTTTAGCGAAGGTTTGACCTAGCATGCTAAGGCTTGGTATATCTACTTCTGGGCTTTTTAGCATCTGCTTGTGCTCGTCGCTTATGCCATCTTTGCTATCAAATTTCTTGATAAATTTCTCGATGCGTTTTTTCTCATCTTTACTTGAAAATATGCCCCAAGCGTAGCTTAAAGCAGCGATCATCAAGATGATACTAAATAGAATAATAAGGCTAAATATCGGATCTCTGTGTCCAATGAAAAAAATATCCACGCTAACACTTTGTAATAAAATTTTACTTTAATTATAACAAAGCAGTTGTATAATTTTGCTTATGATAGATCCAAAATCCATTGAAAAATTAAAAAACCAAATAGACATTGTTAATATCATCGAGCAGTATATCCCAGTTAAAAAGATGGGCTCAAGCTACAAGTGCGTCTGTCCGTTTCACGACGACAAAAACCCGAGCATGAGCATAAATCAAAACAAACAGATGTATCACTGCTTTGCCTGCAAAGCTGGCGGAGATGCGGTTAAATTTGTGATGGATTATGAAAAGCTTACCTACCCAGAGGCGATAGAAAAGATCGCTCAAATTTCAAACTTTAGCCTTGAATACACAAACGACAAGGTCCCAACGCAAAAAGAAAATAAGCACATTTTAGAAAAGGTAAATGCCTTTTATAGAAGTGAGTTTTACAAAAACGAAGCTGCCGTTAGATATATCAAGTCGCGCGGTATAAATGATGCGATGATAGAGAAATTTGAGCTTGGCTGGGCTGGGGATAGTAAAAGCACAATTAGGCTTTTGCAAAATGAGAATATCGAGCCAAAAGAGGCGCTTGAAGTTGGCATCGTAAAGCAAAATGAGAAGGGAATTTACGCTAGTTTCATCGAGCGCATAACCTTTCCTATCTACTCGCACACTACAAGACTAGTTGGCTTTGGCGGTAGGACGATCTCAGATCACCCTGCAAAATATGTAAATTCGCCCCAAAGTGCGGTATTTGATAAGTCAAAGCTGCTCTATGGCTACC
>JAHADO010000414.1 GCA_018375265.1 Campylobacter concisus
GCACACTTGCAATTTAGCATGATACCGATGAATTTATATCAAGGTGGCAGGGCTGAATACGCAAATACTGGCGTTTGGACAAACAAAGCGATCAAAGAGGCTAAAGTGCTTGGCGTAAATGTAGATGTCGTTGCAAGCAGCGAGGATGAAAATTTCTCTTACATCCCTGAGTTTAAATTTAGCGATGACGCCGACTACGCCTACATCTGCTCAAATAATACGATTTATGGCACGCAGTATAAGGCTATGCCAAAGACCAAATCGCCCCTAGTTGTCGATGCTTCGAGCGATTTTTTCGCTAGACCGCTTGATTTTAGTAGTATCGGCTTGCTTTACGGCGGCGCTCAGAAAAATGCAGGCCCAAGCGGCGTGACTATCGTCATTTTAAGAAAAGACCTAGTTGATCGCGTGAGCAGCCAAAACGTCCCTATGTTTTTGCGCTATAAAACGCACGTAGAGGCAAACTCGCTCTATAACACACCGCCAACTTTTGGAATTTATCTTTTAAATTTAACCATGCAGCACCTGCTAGACCTTGGCGGGCTTGCTGAGGTTGAGAAGATAAATGCCAAAAAAGCAAGCACGCTTTATAGCATCATAGACAGCTCAAATGGCTTTTATGTGGGTCACGCCAAAAAATCAAGCAGGTCAGATATGAACGTGAGCTTTACGATACCAAAAGATCATGCGCTTGAGCCAGTTTTCGTCGAAGAAGCGCTAAAAGAGGGCATGCTAGGGCTAAAAGGTCACAGACATCTTGGCGGCATAAGAGCCTCTATCTACAACGCCGTTAGCCAAAGCGACGTTGAGAAACTTGGCGAGTTCATGAGAGAATTTGCCAGAAAGCACGGCTGATGAACAAGGCAAAAAAAGCTTACGACGAAATTCCTTATTTCTCAGCTGCATTTAGCGACTGCTCGCCCGTTAGGATAGAGGCGGTTGCTAAATTTCTAGGTCTAAAGGTGGCAAATTTAAAAGATGCTAGAGTGCTGGAGCTTGGCTCATCATATGGTGGCAACATCTTGCCATTTGCAGCTTCACACAAAGAGGCAAAGGTCGTTGGCATCGACATCTCAAGCCACCAAGTAGAAGAGGGCAACAAGATCGCAAAGAAGATGAAATTAAAAAATTTTACCCTTCTTGAGCGTGACTTTTTGCACATGAACGAGCACGATATCAAGGAGCTTGGCGAGTTTGACTACATCATCGCTCACGGCGTTTATAGCTGGGTGAGCCCAAATGTAAGAGACGCGCTACTTGCAACGATAAAGGCGCTACTTAGCAAAGACGGCATCGCCTACGTCTCTTATAACACCTACCCAGGTTGGAAGAGCCTTGATATCTTAAGGGACTTCATGCTCTTTGCAAGCGCAAACAGGGGCGATAAAGAGTCGCTACCTCACGTCAAAGAAGAGCTAAATTTCTTGCAGGATTATTTGAAATTTAGCCTGCAAAACCAAAGCGACGTCGTCTATAAAGACAGCA
>JAHADO010000415.1 GCA_018375265.1 Campylobacter concisus
AAGAAGAAAAAGACTAGGATTATGATCATATCAACGCCAAATTTAAGGCTTAGCTTGCCTAAATTTGCAAGATTAGCAGCGACTTGCGAAAAGAGCATCTTGATATCAAGCCCGCCTATAAATTCCTTGATCTTTGGCTCTAAGAAATTTATCGACTCTGGCAGGCTAAAGTCGTAGTTTTTGATAAATTCAATCGTCTTTGTGACGTTATTTATATCAAAGCCAGCTGCGTATTTCGCGATCTCTACGACTGCGTAAAGAAGCGGCGCGATAAATAGGCAAAGAAGCGCAAATGTCGTAAGACTTGACGAGAGCGTTTTGCGGTTTTTAGTAAGCGTTAAAAATGCGATCTGCACGTTCGCAACAGCCACAGCAAGCAGCGCTGCGATAAAAATGTCAAGTAAAAATGGTTTAAAAAGATAGACCACCAAAGCCAAAGCACAAAACGCAAAAATTCCAAAAAACAGCCTGTTATTCATCTCGCTCCCTTAAAATGGGGTAATTATAGCAGATTTATCAAAGCTACTCATTTGCTTGATAAATTTACTAAAACGCTTTGGTGCCAAATTTGCAAAGAGTAGGCTTTTGGCATTTTTAGCCTGCCACAGCTTAATAAATTTAGATAAATTTATGCCTTACGTAAATTTTCTAGTTCAAAAGCTCCTATAAATTTAGCCTTTTACGTGCACTGAAAATTTGCTCCGACAACCTCGCACTCGTCACAAATTTGTATATAAATAGTGCCCTCGGCATCCGCCAAAGCACCAAAAGGAATTTGCGCTAGATATTTCATCGTTTTAGCGCATTTTGGGCATGCTAGATGCTCGCTGTCTTGCAGCCACTGCGGATATCCACCAAGTAAAATTTCACTATCTATCATATGCGAGTAGTGAGCGCAAACCTCGCTAGCTAGCTCGAAATTTTGCCCATCAAGCACCGCCACAGCCTCTCTTACATAGTCTTCACTCTCACCCTCGCCCACTACCTCTGTTTGCACGCTTTTGCCATCATTTTGGCAAAAGTACTGCACCAAGCCAATGCATGTCGGGCAAAATTTAAGCACAGCGTCATTTTTAAGCTCTAGCCCAAGTCGCTTTAGGCTCTCTTTTTTGATGACAAATTCCAGCATCTCACCGCTACAAAATTTACATTTTTCATCATTTGCAGCTTTAAATTTAACGCTTGCCTCTGCGCTTTGGCACGGCTGGCAGGTAAAGCACTTATCAAAAACTAGGCTTCTTCTCTTGCCACTGCTATCAAAGCTCCAGCCTGCAACCTGCGCGTATCCATCCATATCAACGTAAAGCTTCGTCTTCCAAGGCTTTGACGCACCATAAAGCCTAAAAAATAGCTCTCTCACCACCTCATCGCCCTGCCATGCAAGTGCTGATAGGATGTGATTTAGCTTGACTATATTTTCTTCGCTTGAAAGCCTCTTTATAAGCTCATCTCTGATCTTTATTGAAGCCTTTTTG
>JAHADO010000416.1 GCA_018375265.1 Campylobacter concisus
GACACAAAATTTATACGAGTACCGCGTCCCTTTAAGCGTCGTGGCAGTCATTTGCTTTGTGATCTCAGGTGTAGCTCTGTTTTACAAGCCAAAAAGCTGCAACCTAAGCTATAAAAAGAAAAAATGGATACTTATATATATACTTTTTGGAGTGATTTTGCTTTTACTTCTTACATATCCGGAGCTTTTAGGAGAAATTTATGCGTAAAATTTTAGTTTTAGCCCTTTTGGTGGCTGCAAGCTACGCTGAGAAAACGATAGAAATTTCAGTACCCAGCATGCACTGTCCGCTTTGCACGGCGATAGTAAGAAAGGCCGCACTTAGTGTTGAGGGCGTAAAAAAGGCAGACGTGTCGCTAAAAGAGCGAAAAGCTGTCGTTATAGCAGATGACAAGGTCGATGAAAAAGAGCTTTTAAAAGCGGTCGATGCGACTGGCTATAAGGGCGAGATAAAATAAATTTAATGGAGGCAAATATGTCAAAGAGCGAAGTTCTAACGAAATTTGAGACACTTGCGACGATACCGCACTGCAGTTACGATACTGATAAGATGCGTGATTTTCTGGCTAGCTATGCAAAAGACAAGGGCTGTGAGGTCGTGGTCGATAGCTTTGGCAACGTTCATGCATTCAAAGGCAAGCCAAAAATTTGCTTGCAGAGCCACTACGATATGGTTTGTATGGGCGATGCGCCAAAGATCGAGATAGTTTATGGCGATGATGGCTACATGAGAGCTAAAAACTCATCTTTGGGTGCTGATAACGGCATAGGCGTAGCTATCATGATGCAGATGATAAGTGAATTTGATGACATTGAGTGCCTCTTTACAAACAACGAAGAGGTCGGCATGGTCGGAGCTGCTGGCTTTAGCGGCGATCTAAAAGCCGATAAGCTTTTAAATTTAGACAGCGAAGAAGACGACCGCGTCACTATCGGCTGCGCTGGCGGTGTAAATTTGTTTGCTACTATCGCGCTAAATAGCAAAAAAACAAAAGAGAGCACGCTTTACGAAGTAAAAGTGAGCGGCCTACCAGGCGGTCACTCTGGCAATGAGATACATAAAAATATCCCAAATGCGATCAAGGTTTTGGCTACATTTGTGACTAAAAATGGCTGCAAGCTTGTTAAATTTGAAGGTGGCGAGCGAAGCAACTCTATCCCAAGTAGCGCAACTGCGCTTGTGTTAAGTGATAA
Organism: Campylobacter concisus; assembly: GCA_018375265.1. Classification (GTDB taxonomy): domain Bacteria; phylum Campylobacterota; class Campylobacteria; order Campylobacterales; family Campylobacteraceae; genus Campylobacter_A; species Campylobacter_A concisus_AB. Next base: position 1,195 of record JAHADO010000416.1, read on the forward strand.
AGAGCTAAAGAGCGAGTGTGAAAATTTAAGCGTGAAAAAGCTTGGCACTGGCGAAGAAATTTTAGAAAATGGCGAGAAAATTTTAGCTTTAATAAACTCATTTTCACAAGGCGTAAGAGCTTACAACTGCGAGCTAGGCATACCGCAAGATAGTGTCAATCTCTCTTTGGCAAAGATCAAAGATGACGGCACACTTGAAGTGGAGTTTTTCGCAAGATCAATGAGTAAAGACGGGCTAAATAGGATGGAATTTGAAATTTCTGAGCTTGCAAAAGC
>JAHADO010000417.1 GCA_018375265.1 Campylobacter concisus
ACCAGAATTTAAAAGCTTAAAGCCATCAGCTAAAATATCCTTGTCGCTTTTGCCACTAAAATTTGAAGTTGGCTTATTTTGTTGTTTTGGATTTGCATTTTGCTTTGGTTGAGCAGCGTTTTTATCCATTATCGCACCTAATTTATTTAAGGCAGCAGTAATATTTTTATAATTTTTATCTTGTATATCCCTAGTCTCATCAACATAAGCTTTTAACGATGTCAAACTTACACCAGAATCGCTTATCCCACCATTGACTTTGGTTTCGATATCGTTCATTCTTTGCTCTAGCTTGTTCATCCTAGCACTCATGCTTTCGATCAAGCTTTGCAAACCTTGAAGTTGTTCTGAAACATTATCCATGTTTTCTTCGATATTTTGAACGCTTCTTTTGTTGCTTAGAGTTGCCTTTTCATCATCTGTTAGTCCATATGGATTTGCGCTATCCATATTACCTGCGTCAAATGCTGAAACTTCTTGAGCTGAACCTATAGAGAAAGCGGCTCCAAGAAGAGCCGCAATGATTATTTTTTTATTCATTATTACTTACAGATTAAGGAAGTACTTTGAAATCTGCACGTCTATTTTGAGCGTCGCAAGCTTTTGTTTTGTCTGTACAAACTGGGTTGCTTTCGCCAAAGCTTACTACAGCGATTCTATCAGCGCTAACGCCATTTCTTACAAGAGCGTCTTTGGCACTTTTAGCACGTTTTAGACCAAGAGCATAGTTATACTCATCTGTACCCCACTCGTCGCAGTTACCTTCTACTTTTATAGAAAGAGCTTGAGCGTCAGCTTGGTTAAATACTGATGCATTTGAGCTAACAACACCTTGTTGGTCAGCTTTGATATTAAATTTATCAAAGTCAAAGTATACACTTTTAACTTGGCTCTCGATGTTAGCGATAAGAGCTGCTAATCTATCAGCATCACTCATGCTACCTGAGTTATCTGCAGATTGATTTGAATTTGCATTCATATCAACTTCAGGGTTTTTAGAGCTACAACCGCTCAACAATAAAGTTGCAACTGCAACACTTGCTAGAACTACTTTTTTCATTCCATATCCTTTTTGAAAAATTTGGTCGAATTATAACATATTTTTTTTAAATATTACCAGAATATTACCAATCAATAGATTGAATTTTACCTACTTTTAGTGGAAATTGGAAACTTCTGTTCTCATTTAATCTAACAACACCAAGCGAGCTTTGACCGCCAAGTTCTTTGATAAATACGACACTTTGACCATCACTTGAAAATCTTGGATAGTTATTTTTACCATTTGCTGTAAGCTGGCGAATAAAATCTGTTTGAGTTGAGATCAGATAGATGTTAAAGCCACCACTAGCCTCTCTACTTGAATAAACTACATAGTTTTCAAAAGTGCTTACTGAGTTATTGTTTTTGCCATGAAACACCATTTGCTCAACACTTCCGCCTGAAGTTGCAGGTGTTGCAAA
>JAHADO010000418.1 GCA_018375265.1 Campylobacter concisus
CTTCGCCTTTTGCCAGAGCTTCGCAAAAAGCTCTATGAGATGATAGGAGAGGATCCAGACATGCCCTACTACGAGCTAGCATTAAAGCATGGCAAAGATCTAGCACGCTTTTATAAATGATAAAAAATAGATAAGCAAATTTGGCCACAAAAGGGCTATTAAGAGGCGTTTTAAAATTTAACAAAAGAATTTAGCTCTCTTGCTTCAGCCTAGATGAGCGCGATAGAGAAATTTATGACGAAATTTCGTGACATCATATCTACGAGCCAAGGCTAATAAACTTTAGTAAATTTAAATATCACAAGCAAGATTACTCGGCTACTTTTGCAAGCAGATAATAAATTTTAAAACTAGCAAGCCATTTTTAAAATTTATAACCAAATTTATAAAAAAGTGGTGCTAACGTTTTAGAGAGCTATTTAAAAAGGTGGTGTCACTTTAAATTTTGTGATTTTGTGAGGCTAAATTTGATGGCTTAGAGTCTTTAAAAAGCACAATGCCACTTAAATTTGCCCTATTTTTTATGATTTGTGAGGTTAAATTTAATGGCTCAAAAAAGCCATTAAATTTATAAACTAAGCCTGAGCAGGCTCCTCTTCTTCTTTTATCTTTTTTCTAACTTTTACGCGTGAGATGCTAGCTCCGTCCATCTTTCTCACCTCGTAGTAGCAGTTTTCATCCTCGATCTTGTCGCCAACTACTGGCAAACGACCAATTAAATTAAAGACATATCCACCGATCGTTACTTGATCGGTCTCTTCATCAAAGCTTATACCAAGGACCTCTTCAACGCTCTCTAAGTCGTATCTGCCTTGGAATTCATAAATGTTTTCGTTTATCTTTTTATAGTGTTGATCGACCTCATCGTGCTCGTCGTTAAAGTCGCCAAGAACCTCTTCCATGATATCTTCCATCGTAAGAAGTCCAGCCGTGCCGCCATACTCATCGACGACAAGCGCAGCCGAAATTTGCTCCTTGTTCATCATCACAAGTACCTTTGAGATAGAGAGGCTCTCAGGCACGATGACAAATTTACGCACGATCGCGTCAAAGCTCTTCTCTTTATCCTCACTAAAGTGCAGCTGCAAGATATCTCTAATGTGTATCATGCCCAAAATGATATCTTTTGAGCCGTCTATATAAGGGTAGCGAGTATATTTTGACTCAAAAACAACTTGCAAATTCTCTTCAAAGCTCTTTTGTTTATTTATGCAGATCATGTCGCGTCTTGGCGTCATAACCTCTTTTGCGACCGTATCACTAAAATCAACTGCATTTTTGATAAGCTCAGTCTCAAAACTATCAAGCACGCCGCCTTTTAAACTCTCGCCAACAATGATCTTGATCTCCTCTTCAGAGTGTGCTAGCTCATTCTCTTTTGCTGGCTGGATGCCTAAAATTTTAAGTCCAAATGTAGCTAGGATGTCAAAAAGCTTTATGATAGGCGAAAATAGTA
>JAHADO010000419.1 GCA_018375265.1 Campylobacter concisus
CATGGCAGTGTCATACCTCTAAATTTAAAAGAGCTTTTAAAATATCTAAAGGATTAAAAATTTAAGGCTATTTTTGTTAAAATCCGCCGCATGAGAGTAGATAAATTTTTAAACGTAGTAAATATCACCAAAAGGCGTGCCGTTAGCGAAGATATGTGCAAAAGCGGCGTTGTGAGTATAAACGGCGTGCAGGCAAAAGCGGCAAAAGATGTTAAGATCGGCGACGTGATCACCATCAAATTTCTAGCTCGTGAGGCGAGATATGAGGTGCTAGCGATCCCAACTACAAAAAGCATACCAAAAAGCGCTCAAAGCGAATATGTAAAAGAGCTTTGATGGTTTTTGAGCTTTTAGAAAATGTGCTTGATGGGCTTGTGCAGGTGCTGCCAAAAAGTGGCGTGGTGCTACTAAGTGGCGATCTAGCAAGTGGCAAAACGACGCTTGTAAAAGCGATCATCAAGGCGCACGGCATAGACGAGAGCGTGACGTCGCCCACATTTTCTTTGATGCAAATTTATGGTAAAGATATCTACCACTACGACATCTATCAGATTGGATTTGACGGGATGGCAAAAAACGGCCTTTTTGAAAATTTGTTTGAAGAGGGGCTTCATCTAGTAGAGTGGGGCGATGAAAATTTAGAAAAAGCTCTAAAGAAAAACGGCGAGAGCTATACGTTAGTAAAAATTTCTCCTAGCAAAAATGGCAGAAAATACGAGGTTATAAGTGCATAAACTAGAAGTAAAAGATCTAAAAAAGACGATTAAGAAAAGTGAGATCATAAAAGGTATATCTTTAGAGGTAAATAGTGGCGAAGTGGTGGGGCTTCTTGGGCCAAATGGCGCTGGAAAGACGACCACTTTTTATATGATCTGCGGGCTCATCTCGCCAACTAGCGGAGATGTTTTTTTAAACGACGAAAAGATCACAAATGTCCCGCTTCATAAAAGAGCGCACCTTGGTATTGGCTATTTGCCGCAAGAGTCAAGCATATTTAAAGAGCTAAGCGTAGAAGAAAATTTACTCCTTGGCGCTGAAATTTTAAATTAAGCAAAGAAGATATCTCTAAAAGAGTAAATGAGATGCTAAATATGCTAAATATCGAGCCTATCCGTCTAAGAAAGGGCGTTAGCCTAAGTGGTGGCGAGCGCAGACGCTGTGAGATCGCTAGAAGTCTTATCATAAAGCCAAAATTTTTGCTGCTTGATGAGCCATTCGCAGGCGTTGATCCTATCGCAGTTAGCGACATACAAAGCATCGTTAGAGACCTTAAAAAGCTAGGTATCGGCGTTTTGATAACTGACCACAACGTCCGTGAGACGCTAGCCATTTGCGACAGAGCCTACGTCATCAAAGATGGCTCGCTGCTAGCAAGCGGCAGTGCGAGCGAAGTAGCAAACAACAAGCTCGTTAGAACGCACTATCTTGGCGAAGAATTTAAGCTACTTAAGTAG
>JAHADO010000420.1 GCA_018375265.1 Campylobacter concisus
CAGGAGTGTTCCTTAAAAAAATTATCGATCTGATCGATTAGAGAAATAATAGCTTATTTCCGTCAAAAAGATGTAAAAACCAAGAAAAATATTACAAATTTTTAAAAAATATCCTTAAATGCAACAAATCGCAACAATACGGCATTATAATATCTATCACTAAACAAAATTTATCCTTACGTTTAAGTAAAATAATTAAATAAAAAATTACAATTTTTTTATAAACTATTTATAAAGTAAATCATTTTTTACTTTATGGTAAGCCTCTTCGCCAAGCAAATTTTTCACTATAAAAAGCGCAAATTCCATAGAAAAAGCTGGTCCCTTGCCAGTGATGATGTTTTGATCTTTTAGCACGTTTTTATCGCTCACGTAGCCTCTTTTGTCGCTTCTTACATTTTCTTCAAATCCAGGATAGCAGACAAAATGCTCTTTTAGCACACGAGCTCGCTCAAGCACCATAGGAGCGGCACAAATGGCACAAATTAGCTTACCTTTTTTATCAAATTCTTGCAAAATTTCTCTTAGCTTGGTGTCATTTGCTAGATTTTCTGCACCAGGCAGACCTCCTGGAAGCACGATCGCATCATAGCTAAGCTCCTCCACCTCGCGAAGTGTGACATCAGCTTTTACATTTATATTGTGAGCACCCCTGATCTGCGCGTCCTTCAAGCTAGCGATAGATGCTATCGCACCTGCTCTGCGTAAAACATCGACGGAGGTTAGCGCCTCGATCTCCTCAAAACCATCAGCTAGGATTACGGCTACCTTTTTCATAAAATCGTCCTTTCTCGTGTTATCTGTTTGTTAGGATAAATTTTATATAATCAAAGCTTATTTCACAAGAAAGGACAGAGCATGCAAGTAAAAATTATTTACTGCAACTCTTGAAACTATCGTCCGGTAGCTTCTCGTGTAGAAGATGAAATAAAAGCGAACTTTAGTGATGCAAGAGTCGAGTTGGTTGTAGGAGATGGTGGAAATTTCATCGTCGAGGTTGATGGAAACGTTATCTTTTCTAAAAAGGATCGCATCGGAAACGATGAGTCAAGGTTCCCACACGGCGAAGAGATCACAACTCTTATAAACAAATATCTCAAAGAAAAGTCGGCTTAATGCTAACTAGCGGGGCAGGCAACTGCCTCGTTTTATTTTTTGCCTAAATCCCACTCTCTTTTCTTAGTAAATTTATCTCATCTATCACCATTTGCGGCTTGAGTTCTTTCATACAAACATGCGTTTTTAGCGGGCAAACTCGCTTCATACAGGGCATGCAAGCTAAATTTAGATGCACTATCTTTGCAAATTCATTTCCCCAGGGCGAGGTTTCGCTAAATTTTGTCGGTCCAAAAAGAGCGATCGTTGGCACATGAAAAGCGGCAGCTACGTGCATAGGGCCGCTATCGTTTGTGACGAAAATGCCATTTTTACTAAGCCCAGCTATGCGTTCA
>JAHADO010000421.1 GCA_018375265.1 Campylobacter concisus
AATTCTATCTAAATTTATTTTAGAAGAAACTTATTTTAAAATCAATGTTCTTAAATAAAACTTTAATGAGCGTTAATCAATCCTTTATATTATGCTCTTTGGCATAGCTTAAGATCTTTTGCCTAAGATCTTCAGGGAAGCTATCTCTATACATAACTGGTGTTAGAGGATTTAGCTTTTTATCTAATTTACCAGCCTCATATAGTCTTGTTAGCTCTTCTGGTGTGTTGTAGTATGGTGCATTTGGATATCCCTCTGGTGGGGTTAGGGACATTATTTTGGCTTCTAACATAACAGAATCTATATAAAGTTGTAAGCCACGATCATCCCATGTGTTTGGAAAAGCATACTCATCAAATTTATCTTGAAAATCATGCATAATATTGCCAACATACTTTACAAATTCTTCTCTAGTAGTCTCATTTGCATCAAGGTCTCTAGGGTCTAGTAGTTTGCCTTTATCTTCTACAAGTTCTCTTAACTCAATATGTAATGTTCCGTCAGCATTATTAGCTACTCCACCCCTATTAAAATCCATCACGAAATAGCTCCCTACTATCTCATCAAGATAAGGCATCATGCCATATTCATCTAGTGGGGGATTTTTAGCTAGTCTTCTAAATTCTTCAGCCATTTGTAAATTTTTATTTAGACCTACTAGATAGGTAGAGTATTGAAACATGTCGGCTAATGCCTCCAAGGCTCCATCTTGACCAAGCTGCGCTGATAGAAACATTGATTGATATGCTCTTGCTTTAAACCCTGCATAACCTAATCCAACTCCTCCTGAAAATCCAACAGTGCTTCCTAATACTCCAGCACATATATTCCACTCTGCTGCAAATAGTTCTGATTTTAATGTACCTTTGTGAGAATTTACTTCATCATAAATTTCAGCATATTCTGGCTTTGTTAGTTTGCCATTGCTATCTACTCTACCTATTGCATCTTCTGGGATATCTATCATGGTGCATTTTAGATTACTTCTTTTTACTAGATAGATATATCTATCTCTCTTATCTTTTAAGCTTTCATAGTAGGCTTTTTCTGATTTAGTCCAAGGTGATAGTTTATTTGAGCTTGATTTATAGCTAATATCTAGCCATGGTTTAAATGATAGATAGTCTGTTTGACCTAGAGAATTTGGTTTAGGGTTATAGTATAGAGGTTTATAGTTTTTATATGGAGATGAGTCTAGGATGGAGCGGGCTTGTAGGAGCATTTGAGAGTGTTCTTTGACACCTATAGTGTCACTTCCATAATCAAGCGGAGAAACTGATAAATTTGTTTTTTTATCGAATGGTATTTCCATGCCATTTGGAGCTATAACCGTATATGTATTAGTGTTATCCATTAAATTTCCTTTGTTTATTATTAATAGTGATCCAGCTACTAAAATAGCTATGATGATAAATATAATCTTCTTCATATCTTATCCTATATATAGACC
>JAHADO010000422.1 GCA_018375265.1 Campylobacter concisus
GAAGCGATGTGCTCGCTAAGAGCTAGTTTGCTCTGCGCCGGGTCAGCCGTCGCGACCGCCTTTTCGTAAGCATGGAGCGAGACCTTGCTGTCTATTATCATCTGTTTGTCGTCTGGGAAATTTATGACAAAGTCAGGTATGAGCTTTTTGCCGCTCACGTCAAAACTCTCTTGCGTCACGTAGTGCGTGCCCTTTTCTAGCCCAGCAGCCTCCAGTGTGCGCTCAAGCTGCATCTCGCCCCAGTTGCCAAGGATCTTGTTGCTGCCTTTTAGCGCCGTGCTTAGCGAGTTTGCCTCTTTTGACATATTTTTGCCAAGCTCGACCACCTCTTTTAGCTGCGCGCTAAGCTCGCCTGCACTCTTTTGCGAGTCGCTGTGGGCGTCATTTACCCTCTTTTCAAAGCTTGTTATCTTCTCTCCAAGTGGCGTTAGCAAGAGCTCAAGCGACTCTTTGCTGTTTTTTGAGAAATTTGCACTTTTTTCTTCAAATATCTTATTTGCAAGGTTTGCAAACTCTAAATTTAGCTCATTTTTTACCTTTTTTAAATTCTCTTCTTGCGATCTTAGGATGTTTTCTTTGGCCTCGATCTCGCTTTTTAGTGCGACGATAGCGCGTTTTAGCTCATTTTCACTCTCGTTTGATCTTTTTAGCTCATCCTCTTTTGCACCAAGCTCGCTTTGTAAATTTATAGATAGCGACTTTGCCATCTCAGCCATCTTTGTCTGGCTGCCAAGCTCCTCGTTTAGGCGCCTTAGTTCGCGCTCTAGCTCGTCCTCTTTTTCATCTTTTTGTCTGAGCGAAATTTTATACTCGTCTAAATTTTTAGCTAGCTCATTTACCTTGTCGCTACTTGCTTCAAGCTTTGCTCTTTGCTCGATATTTAGCCGCTCGCTATCTTTTAGCTCATCTTGTAAATTTTCTAAATTTTCTCTTTGTTTTGCATTTTTCAAATTTGCACTTATCAAAAAAGCTGCTAGTATCACGCATATAAGCGCAAGAGCTGCCATCAAAATATATAAATTTTCTATCGTTAGCACTAAAATTTCCTTTTAAATTTTGGCTTTATTATAGGTGAAATAGCTTTAAATTTAAAGGGCATTTAAGCCCTTTTGATAGTTTATTTGTTTAGATAGGCAGCAAGCCAGCACAAAAATATAAAGACAAAGATGATGGCTGACATGATAAGTGGCGTCGTGGTCGTAAAGAGTGCTAGCATGGCTGATGAGACGATACCGCTTCCATATTGCAGTGAGCCAATGAGAGCATTTGCTCTGCCTTTCATCTCTTGAGGTACTTGATTAAGAGCAGCTGCGTTTGAACAAGAGGCGATGATACCGTTCATACTAAAGACGAAAAACATAGGTATGATAACGCCACAAACTCCGGCGATACCAAAAAATGTAAGCGCTAAAAGCAAAGCCGCAGCGACAAAAGCGACTG
>JAHADO010000423.1 GCA_018375265.1 Campylobacter concisus
TGTGCAGATCGCTCTTGCGCTTTGCTTGAAGCCAAAAATTTTAATCTGCGACGAGATAACAAGCGGGCTTGATAGCATTAGCGGTAGCCACGTGGCGGGCATTTTAGAGAGCCTAAAAGGCAAAATGAGCGTCATTTTTATCTCGCACGATGAGGCGCTGACAAGCTATCTTAGTGATGAAATTTGGCAGATGAGAGATGGGCGGCTAAATTTAAAGGAAAATGCGTGAAAATCAGGCTTGAAAACGTCTCAAAAAGTTTAAGCTTTAAGGAGCATTTTAACGCTAGAGCTGAAGTTTTGCACCTTTTAGAGGGGATAAGTTGCGAGCTTGATGATGGCGAAAATTTAGCCATTTTGGGGCAAAGTGGCAGTGGCAAAAGCACGCTTGCAAAGCTCATATCATTTAGCGAGCCAAAAAGTGGCGGTAAAATTTATATAAATAATGAAGAGATCTCTGACAAAAATGAGCTAAAAAAAGATATCAGATATATCTTGCAAAACCAAAAACAAGCCCTAAATCCAGCGCTAAAAGTAAAAACCGCCATCGCTTATGTGAGATCATATCTTAAGCTTAGCTTTAGCGAAAATGAGCTTAAAGAGCTTTTAGCGAATTTAAATTTAAAAGATGAAATTTTAGAAAAATATCCATCACAGCTAAGTGGTGGCGAGGCGACAAGGGTTGGGATACTGCTAGCGCTTCTTTCAAAACCAAAAATCTTAATCTGTGACGAGATAACAAGCGGACTTGACAACGAGACGAAGCAAAAGATCATAAATTTGCTTTTAAGCTTGGATAAAAATATCAGCATTATTTTCATCACGCACGATATACTAAGTGCGATGAAGATAGCGCAAAAGGTGCTAATAATCGAATCTGGCAAGCAAGTGGCTTTTGGTAAATTTGATGATCTAGCAAGCCAAAATGTCCTTAAAAAATACCTTGACGCAGCTAAATTTTATGATGGCAAACTTTGATATAATGCAAGCAAAAAAGGTCAAATTTGCTAGTTCATATCTGCTGCTCGGTCGATAGCCACTACTTTTTAGGGCGCCTACGAAAAGATTACCCAAATGAACGAATAGTAGGCTATTTTTACGATCCAAACATACATCCATATAGCGAGTTTTTACTGCGTTTTGAGGACGTAAAACGAAGCTGCGAGAAGCTAGGTATCGAGCTAATATGTGGCGAATACGACTACGAAGCGTGGCTTGGTGGCACAAAAGGACTTGAAGATGAGCCAGAAAAGGGCAAAAGGTGCGAGTACTGCTTTGATTTTCGCATGGCAGACTCAGCTAAAAAGGCGCTAGAACTTGGTCTAAATAAGATCACGACAACGCTTTTGATGAGCCCAAAAAAGGACTTTTCTCAGCTTAAAAAGGCACTTGATGAGGCGGTGACTGGCTCAAATTTAGAAGCCGTTGC